>JAEWPB010000033.1 GCA_023399465.1 Pseudomonadota bacterium | reverse complement strand
ACTTCCCCGACCCTGACCTGCTGCCGCTCGAATTCGACGACGCCTTCATCGAAGCCCTGCGGGAGCATCTGCCGGAACTGCCGGATGACAAGAAGGAGCGCTTCGTCCGCGAGCTCGGGCTGTCGGTCTATGACGCCTCCGTTCTGGTTTCCGAAAAGGCCGTTGCCGACTATTTCGAGGCCGTGGCAGAGGGACGTGACGGCAAGGCCGCTGCCAACTGGGTCATCAACGACCTGCTCGGCGCGCTGAACAAGGCCGGCAAGTCGATCGAGGAGACGCCGATCTCGCCTGCCCAGCTCGGCGGGATTATCGATCTCATCAAGGCCGAGACGATTTCCGGCAAGATCGCCAAGGACCTCTTCGAGATCGTCTGGAACGAGGGCGGGGATCCGGCCGAAATCGTCGAAAGCCGCGGCATGAAGCAGGTCACAGATACCGGTGCCATCGAGAAGGCCGTCGACGAGATCATCGCCGCCAATCCGGACCAGGTCGCCAAGGTGCAGGCCAAGCCGACGCTTGCCGGCTGGTTCGTCGGTCAGGTGATGAAGGCGACCGGCGGCAAGGCCAATCCGCAGGCCGTTCAGGCGCTCGTCAAGGCCAAGCTCGGCATCGAGGAGTAACTCGATGTATTTCGTCCGTACGGCCAGCGAGCGCGACCTTAAGCAGGTTCGCGCGCTGCTGGTCGAGACGTGGCACGTCACCTATGATTCGATCTTCGGCGCCGCCAAGGTCGATGAACTGCTCGCAGCCTGGCATTCGCCGGCAGCGTTGCAGGAGCGGCTCAAGCGCAAGAACGGCGAGTTCCTGGTCGCTGATAGCGGCAAGGAACTCGGCGGCATGGCTTTTGCGGTCATGTCGGGCGAGATGGCGAAGACCGTGATCCTGCATCAGCTCTATATCCGCCCGGCCTGCCAGCGCCAGGGTATCGGACGCGAGTTTCTCACCGAGATCGAGGGGTGCTTCCCCGATGCCGAGATTATGCGGCTCGAAGTCGATCCCGGAAATCCCGAGGCCATGGCCTTCTACCGGGCCCAGGGTTTCGTAGAGGTCGGCCGAACAGAAAACTGCGGGCCGGGACAATGTGGCCTGCCGGCGCTGATCTTCGAGAAATCGCTGCCCTGATCTCCCGGGCGCAAAGGTTCCCGGGCTCCGGGCCGAAGCCCCACTTTGCCGCAGGAAACGGGGCTTTTGCCGCCGGAAATGCTGGACAATCCGGCTGTCAGGCGGCATAAGCGAAACAACGAATTCTGGTCCCGCTTGCCTCCGGCAAGCAAAAGGAAATGGTATGAAAAAGCTCCTGTTGCAGATTTTCACCTGGTGGAATGAACAGACGATCGGAACCCGCTTCCACACGTGGCGTTTCGGCAAGCGCGTCGGACAGGACGAATTCGGCAATGTCTACTACGAAGGCGGCATGTCCAGCTACGGTCTGCCCAAGCGCTGGGTGATCTACAACGGCTACGCCGACGCCTCCGCCATCCCGGCCGGCTGGCACGGCTGGATGCATCACCGCACCGACGTTCCGCCGTCCAAGGAAAACTACGTCGCCAAGGAATGGCAGAAGGCGCACCGGCCTAACCGGACCGGCACCGCGCTTGCCTATCGTCCGCCGGGCTCCCTGGCGGTCCCGGGCGAGCGTCCGCGGGTGACCGGCGACTACGACGCCTGGACCCCCGGCAACTGAGTTCTCCCGGCATTTGGCCACAATTGGCGGTTACGGGCATCATGTTGCGTGACCGTCAGGAGCGCATCAAAAGAGTCGGATGCTGGAGCGGGTGACGATGCAATTTTTCGATATGGGCAAGTCGTGGGCGAACGGGCTGGCGAAATGGTCGCTCCTTGCGGCCATGGGCGTCATGGTCGTTGCCGCGCCGGCGTCGGCCGCTCGGATCGAGAACCCGGTGGCGGAGTTTTCCGGCATCGACAAGATCACCGGCCGCATCACCACCTTCGACGTCTACATCAACGAGACCGTGCAGTTCGGCGCGCTGCAGGTGACCCCGAAGATCTGCTACTCCCGCGACGATACTGAGGCGCAGCAGACCGACGCCTTCGTCGAGGTCGAGGAGATCACCCTCGATCGCAAGATCCGTCGCATCTTTACCGGATGGATGTTTGCCGACAGCCCGGGCCTCAATGCCGTTGAGCATCCGATCTACGACGTCTGGCTCAAGGACTGCAAGCAGAGTTCCGACGTTCCCCCGCCGGATCAGGCGAACTGATTTTCCCCAAAGGGTTACACGAATTTCAGAACTGCAGGTGAGGGGCGTTCATCGCCTTTTCGAGCAGACGCGTATATTGCGCGCGCGGAATGTCGATCGCACCGAAGGTCTTGAGATGGTCGGTCGTGAACTGCGTATCGAGCAGCGTGAAACCTTTTGCGCGTAGCCGCTCGACCAGGTGCACCAGACAGATCTTGGACGCATCGGTACGACGGGAGAACATGCTTTCCCCGAAGAATGCCGAACCGAGCGAAACTCCGTAGAGGCCCCCGACCAGCTTGCCGTCTTCCCAGGCTTCGACCGAATGCGCGTGGCCGATCCTGTTGAGGCTGGAATACAGGGATTTGATGGTCTCGTTGATCCAGGTGGTCGGCCGGTCGGGTGCAGGCTCGGCACAGGCCGCCATGACCGCTTCGAAGGCGGTATTAATCCGAATTTCGAACGGCGCCTTGCGGATGGTCTTCGCCAGGCTCTTGGATACGTGGAAGGAATCGAGCGGGATGATGCCGCGCATTTCCGGCTCGACCCAGAAGATCTCCGGGTCGTCTGCCGATTCGGCCATCGGGAACAGCCCGATGGAATAGGCGCGCAGCAGGACTTCCGGCGTCAGTCCTGAAGATCTGCTGCGGCGCCCGGCCATGATACGTCAGGCCGATGTCTTGGCCAGGTAGTTTTCCAGCCAGTGGATATCGTATTCGCCATTGGCGATATCCTGGTTGGCCACCAGATCCTGGAACAGCGGCAACGTGGTCTTGATGCCATCCACGACGAACTCGTCGAGCACGCGGCGCAGGCGCATCATGCATTCGACGCGCGTGCGCCCATGCACGATCAGCTTGCCGATGAGGCTGTCGTAGTAGGGCGGGATCTTGTAGCCGGCATAGGCGCCCGAATCGACGCGTACGCCGAGACCGCCCGGGGCATGGAAGTGCGTGATCGTTCCGGGGGAGGGCACGAAGGTGCGCGGATCCTCGGCATTGATACGGCATTCGATCGCGTGACCCTGGAAGACGATGTCTTCCTGCTTGACCGAAAGCCCGCCTCCGGATGCCACGCGGATCTGCTCGTGAACGAGATCGATACCGGTGATGGCTTCCGTGATCGGGTGCTCCACCTGCAGGCGGGTGTTCATTTCGATGAAATAGAACTCGCCGTTTTCATAGAGGAACTCAATCGTGCCCGCGCCGCGGTACTTGAGCTTCTTCATGGCGTCGGCGCAGACCTGGCCGATCTTCATGCGCTGCTCGACGTTGAGGGCAGGGGAATTCGCTTCTTCCCAGACCTTCTGGTGACGGCGCTGCAGCGAGCAATCGCGTTCACCGAGATGGATTGCGTTACCTTCACCGTCGCCGACGATCTGGATCTCGATGTGCCGCGGCTTGCCGAGATACTTTTCCATGTAGACGGCATCGTTGCCGAAGGCCGCTGCTGCCTCTGAGCGAGCGGTAGCAACCGCTTCCTCTAGGTCTGCTTCGGTCTTCGCCACCTTCATGCCGCGTCCGCCGCCGCCGGCCGTTGCCTTGATGAGAACCGGGAAACCGATCTTGCGAGCAATTTCCAGGGCGTTCTCGGGCTTGACCTCGCCGTCGGAGCCGGGAACCACGGGAATGCCGAGTTCCTGTGCCGTCTGCTTGGCGGTGATCTTGTCACCCATGAGGCGGATATGCTCCGCGGTCGGGCCGATGAAGGTGATGCCGTGGGCTTCGAGGATGTCGGCGAACTTGGCGTTTTCCGACAGGAAGCCGTAGCCGGGATGCACCGCGTCGGCGCCGGTGATTTCACAGGCGGCAACGATCTGGTGGATATTGAGGTAGCTGTCGCGCGAGGGCGGCGGGCCGATGCAGACGCTTTCGTCGGCAAGGCGGACGTGCATCGCGTCGGAGTCGGCCGTGGAGTGGACCGCTACCGTCGGAATGCCGAGCTCCTTGCAGGCGCGCAGCACTCGGAGAGCGATTTCCCCGCGATTGGCTATGAGAATTTTGGAAATCATTGTTCGATTGCCTATTCGATGACGACCAGCGCTTCACCATACTCAACCGGCTGGGCGTCCGAAACCAGGATTTCGGTGACCTTGCCGGAGCGCGGAGCCGGGATCTGGTTCATGGTCTTCATCGCTTCGATGATGAGGAGAGTCTGGCCTTCCTTCACGGTCGCGCCGACTTCGATGAAGGCGCGGGCGCCGGGAGCGGGAGCGAGGTAAACCGTGCCGACCATCGGCGCATTGACGACGTTTGCCGGGTTGCGGGCCGGGGCGGCTTCGACCGCGGCTGCCGGCGCTGCTGCTGCAGGTGCGGCGGCATAGGCGACCGGAGCAGCGGCGGCGATCGGCGCCTGTACGTACTGGGTCGAACCGGTCCGCGATACGCGAATGCGCATGTCGTCCTGCTCGACTTCGATTTCCGTGAGGTCCGTGTCGTTGAGGATATTCGCAAGATCGCGGATCAGCGCCTGATCGATACCCGATTTCTTCTCAGCCATGGAAATATACCCTGTATTCTTGTTATAGCGTGACGTTCGTTGGCGCTAATCGCACCATGATGTAGCTATTGCTGTCGATACCGCAATTCATGCTTTTGGTCGCCCGTGCCGCCGGGGCGGGCCCGATTTTGAAGGCATCTTGTGGCAGGTTCCTGGAGCCGGCTTGCGAAAAGGCCGTAGTGATGGGTTTGTCGAAGATCCACGGCCGAAGAATGCACGATTGCGCCAGGGCCACGAGCAGCGACATGGACCGAAGGCGAGTGCTCGCCAGACCGGGTCCACTCGCGTCCGTCGAGGACAAAGACATCATTCTTCATCAATGGTTCCGTCAAAAATCCAAGCGTCACCTATAGACCGCCGGGCCCGGAAGGGGAACCCCATCTGTGTGGGTTTGTCCACAGGCCCGCCCGGCGGCAGGATCAACGACGTTGGTATCAGCAGTCGGTTTTGCCGCAGGAGCGGATATTGGCGACTTTCTGCTCGATCGATGCAGCGCCGACCGCTCCGAAGATCGCTTCGCTGCCGAGGACGTAGGACGGGGTGCCGGTGATGCCGAGGCTATTGGCCAGCTGGTAGGCTTCCTTTACCGAGGCGTCGTTCGGATCGTCGGCCATCTTCTTGCGGATGTCGGCTTCGCTGACACCGAGCGAGGTCGCAACCGCGATCGCGCTCTCTTCCGTTGCGCGACCTTCCGCGCCGAGCAGGGCGCGATGGAAATCGCCGTACTTGGCAGGCGCCAGCTTCTGGAATGCGTCGGAAACCTTGTGGGCAGCAAGCGACTCGGGGCCGAGGATCGGGAATTCCTTCAGTACGAAGCGGACGTTCTTGTCCTTGGCGATGATGGCGTCCATGTCGGCAAGGGCGTGCTTGCAGTAGCCGCAGTTGTAGTCGAAGAACTCGACGACGGTCACGTCGCCCTCGGGATTGCCGAGGATGATGTTGTGCTCAGAGGCAAAGATCGCGTCCTTGTTCTCGACAACCGCCTTCTCGGCGACACGGGCGCGCATTTCCGCCTGCTTGCGCTGCAGCGCGTCCTGAACGTCGAGCATGATCTCGGGGTTCTCGATCAGGTATTCCTTGATGAAGGCGCCGATCTCCTGCTTCTGCGCCTCGTCCAGTGCAGCAGCCGGAAGAGGCATCACCGTGGCGGACAGGACGGCGGCGAAAGAACAGGCGGTGAGAATTTTCGGGTGCAGGCGCATTCAATTCCTCATCTTCGAACATGGTGACTGCGGCAGCAGCTCTGGCGCCGTCTGATACCATCGGGGGGCTACGATTTCTACTCGGTGGTTTCAGCATAAGGCGCCAACGGATATGCGCCTATCTCAAAATAACACCATGAGTGTTGCTCTCGCCATTGTGAACAACCTGCCAATACGGCAAATGTCAGGCAAATCCCTCTATGAAAGTGTGATCCCGTGATTTCAGTCTCAAAACGCAGTGCCGTCGAACCGTTTCACGCCATGGACGTGCTCTCGGAAGGGATCCGGCGACGGCAGGCCGGACACCCCGTGATCTCGATGGCGGTCGGCCAACCGGCCCATCCGGCACCGCAGGCGGCACTGGTGGCCGCGCGTGCAGCGCTGGCGGAAGGACGTATCGGTTACACGGACGCCCTCGGCATGGCGGAACTGCGTACGGCGATTGCAGCCCATTACCAGCGCCGCCACGCTGTGACGGTCGATCCGGCGCGCATCGCGGTGACGACCGGCTCATCTGCGGGCTTCAACCTCGCCTTCCTCACGCTCTTCGACGAGGGCGACGCCGTGGCGATCGCGCGTCCCGGCTATCCCGCCTACCGCAACATCCTGAAGGCCCTCGGCATCAAGGTCGTCGAGGTGGCAGTCGATGCGGCATCGGGGTTCACGATGACGCCCGAGAGCCTGGAGGCGGCGCAGGTGCGCGAAGGCTGCCGTCTGAAGGGCGTATTGCTGGCGAGCCCGGCCAATCCCACCGGAACGGTGACGGGGCGCGCCGGCCTGAAGCGGCTGGTCGACTATTGTGCCGCACAGTCGATCGCCTTCATCTCCGACGAGATCTACCACGGCCTGACATTCGCCGGCGAGGAGGCGAGCGCGCTCGAGGTCACCGACGATGCGATCATCATCAATTCCTTTTCCAAGTACTACTGCATGACCGGCTGGCGGATCGGCTGGATGGTGCTGCCGCAGCCGGTCGTCCGTCCCCTCGAGTGCCTGTCGCAGAGCCTTTACATTTCCGCGCCCGAACTGTCGCAGATCGCGGCCACGGCGGCTTTGTCGGCTACGGCCGAACTGGAGGAGGTCAAGGGCGTCTATCGCGCCAATCGCGACCTGCTGATGAAGCGATTGCCGGAGATCGGATTCGGCATTGCCTCGCCGATGGATGGCGCCTTCTATGCCTATGTCGATGTCAGCCGCTTCACCAATGACAGCATGGTATTCGCGCGCGAAATGCTGCAGGCGATCAATGTCGCGGCCACTCCGGGGCTCGATTTCGACCCGGAAGAGGGGCATCGGGCCATGCGGTTCTCCTATGCCGGCGCGCCTGGGGACATGGTCGAAGCGCTCGACCGGATCGAGGCGTGGCTGAAGTGACTGTCGCGCGAAAGTGATTCAGAAGCAGGTACTTGGCGGTGCCGGCGGAATCATTTTCTGAGAACGTTGATTCGATTTGTTAAGTGGGCACGCGGTCCTTTGGATCGCGTTGGGGCCGCTCCTGTCGGACGGTATGCTCCGGTCTGCTGGTTGTAGACCGTGGCGCTGACATACGACGCTGCGTTCGGGTTCGCATCCTCGCAGCCAGCAGAGTACGAAACATTCAGAATGATACGGAAACGAAAAAACCCGGCGGATCCGCCGGGTTTCTTTTGTTCAGTCAGCAAGCAGGGCGGTTCTTAGAGGAACCCGCGGCGCTGCCACCAGCCGGCCTTCTTCGGCTTGGTCGGATCGCTATCGCCATCGCCGTTCTCTGTGCCCTTGCTCGAGGTCACCACCGGTTCCGAGGACGAAACATTGGTACCGCGATTGGCGCGGGCCGGTGCGGATGCGTCGTCTTCGGCGGCTTCGGCCGGAGCGGCTTCGGCCTCGCTGTCGAGGTCGGCTGCAAGCTCGGCGACGATGACGGTCTCATCGGTGGACGTCTCCGGGGCCGGCTCGACAACGGGCTCCTCGACCGGCGACGCTGCGACCGGCGTCTTTGCCTTGCGGCTACGACGCGGCTTCGGCTGCGTGACTTCTTCCGTCACGACCGAGGCGGTCTCGACGGCGACCATTGCCGGCAGGTCTTCGCTGACGGCCTGCTCGGCGATGGTTTCCACCAGTTCGGCAGTGACCGCCGGGGCTTCCTCGACGGACGCTTCGCCTTCGGCGTCGGCTTCATCCGAGCCTTCCTCGCCTTCGCCTTCGCCTTCGCCTTCGCCTTCGGCGCCTGCCGTCAGTTCGCTACCGTCCTCGCGGCTGCGGCGACCGCCACGCTTGCCGCGGCGACGGCGCTTGCGCTTCTGGCCTTCGTCACCCGATGCGTCCTCGGCGACGACGCTGTCATCGTCCGAAACACCCTCGGCACCCGCTTCGATATCGGCCTCGTCTTCATCGCCCTCGGCGAAAGCTTCGGCATCGCCCTGCTGCTCGGAGCCGGGCTGACCACCGTTGCGATTGCCGCGACGGCGACGGCGGCGCTTGCGCTTGCGACCGTTCTGATCGTCCGAACGGGCGGCCGGCTGCTCGCTTGCCGCCTTTGCTGCGACTTCCTCTTCTTCCTCGTCCTCGTCGGCTTCGATGATGATGTCATCATCCTCGTCCGGTTCGGGCGCGAAGGTCATGAGGCTTTCGATCTTCACCGGGTTTTCGACCGGCTCGCCACGATCGATGGCAAAGTGCTGGGCGCCGACTGCGCCATCGGCATCGACAGTGATCGCGACGCCGAAACGGTTTTCGTAGTCGACGATGGTGCCGCGCTTGTGGTTCAGCAGGTAGAGAGCCGTATCCGGCGTGGTGCGCACGGTGATGTCGTGCGTGGTGTTCTTGAGCAGGTATTCCTCGATGCCGCGCAGGACATGCAGGGCGATCGACGACTGCGAACGCACATGGCCCGTACCACCGCAATGCGAGCAGACCTGGGTGGTGCTTTCCAGCACGCTGGCGCGAATGCGCTGGCGCGACATTTCCAGAAGGCCGAAATGCGAGATGCGGCCGACCTGGATGCGGGCGCGGTCGTTCTTGAGGCAATCCTTGAGACGCTTCTCGACCGCGCGGTTGTTGCGCTTCTCTTCCATGTCGATGAAGTCGATCACGATCAGGCCGGCAAGGTCGCGCAGGCGCAACTGGCGGGCGACTTCCTCGGCTGCCTCGAGATTGGTCTGAAGCGCGGTGTCTTCGATCGAATGCTCGCGCGTGGAGCGTCCCGAGTTGACGTCGATCGCCACCAGAGCTTCGGTCTGGTTGATGATGATGTAGCCGCCCGACTTCAGGGTGACCTGCGGCTGCAGCATGCGGTCGAGCTGCGCTTCGATGCCCGAGCGCGAGAAGATCGGATGCAGGTCGCGGTAGGGCTGAACCACCTTGGCGTGGCTCGGCATCAGCATCTTCATGAAGTCCTTGGCTTCACGATAGCCTTCCTCGCCGGCAACGACGATCTCGCTGATGTCCTTGTTGTAGAGGTCGCGGATCGAGCGCTTGATGAGCGAACCTTCCTCGTAGACGAGGCAGGGGGCGGTGGAGCTCAGCGTCAGGGTGCGGACATTTTCCCACAGGCGCATCAGGTATTCGAAGTCGCGCTTGATCTCGACCTTGGTGCGGTTGGCACCGGCGGTGCGCAGGATGACGCCCATGCCCTGCGGCACTTCGAGGCCGCGCGCGATCTCCTTGAGGCGCTTGCGATCCTGCGGATTGGTGATCTTGCGGGAAATGCCGCCGCCGCGTGCGGTGTTCGGCATCAGGACCGAGTAGCGGCCGGCAAGCGACAGGTAGGTGGTCAGCGCCGCACCCTTGTTGCCACGCTCTTCCTTGGCGACCTGGACCAGCAGGATCTGGCGGCGCTTGATGACTTCCTGGATGCGGTACTGCTTGCGCGGCTTGCGCACGATGCGGTCCGGAACTTCCTCCATGGCGTCTTCAGCGCCAACGGATTCGATGACTTCCTTTTCGCTTTCGTCCTCGTCGTCGTCCTCGTCGTCATGACGGTTGCGATTGTCGACGTCCTCGGAAATCGAGTCGGCATCGACCATGGCCGCCATGCTGGTGGGGGTGCTGTCGTCATCCTCGTTCGCCGCGGGGGCGTCCGTGCCTTCGACGGCTGCCTCGGCAGCGGCATCGGCTTCAGCAGCCTTGGCGCGGCTGGACTTGGCGCGGCTGCGACGTGGCTTGGCCTTCGGCTTGACCGGTTCTTCGACGGCTTCCTCGCTCGTTGCGGCGTCCGCTTCCACGGCCACTTCAACGATCTCTGCCGGCTCGGCGACTTCAGCGACCTCGACAACTTCGGTGAGGCTTTCGGCCTCGGAAGATGCCGTTTCCACGGCAACGATGCCGATATCCGGCTGGTCCTGCTGGGCAAGGTCGGCGACGGTTTCGGCATGGTCGAAATCGTCGTCGCGGCGATGCTCTTCGGCCTCGGCCTTCAGCAGTGCCTGACGGTCGGCCAGCGGGATCTGATAGTAGTCGGGATGGATTTCCGCGAAAGCAAGAAATCCATGGCGATTGCCACCATAGTCAACGAACGCGGCCTGCAGGGAGGGTTCGACCCGCGTTACTTTTGCCAGATAGATGTTGCCGCGCAGTTGCTTCTTGTGCTGAGATTCGAAGTCGAATTCTTCAATACGGTTACCGCGGACTACGACAACGCGCGTCTCCTCTTCGTGAGACGCATCGATAAGCATTTTGTCTGCCATGTAAGCTGTGCTCCTCGGCGCGCATGCAAGCGCATGGCCAGGCCCGTCCTCCGGACGGGAAAGGCATGTCGAGTGATGGAAGCGCCGGACAAAGAAATCCTCGCGCCGCTTGAGCGGGGCAGCAGCCAGACAACGTCGGAGCCGCATGGGGCCCGGTGCCTGTTCACTTGAGACTTGTGCTGCTGTGCCGACATCAACGACCAAACGAGAATAGTAATACCTTAGACCCTCTAAAGGGCCCGATGAATGTGCTCGTACAGAGCGGTTGGTGGCGAACCACCTTGTATGTGCCGGCCACCGCCGGATTTCGGATCTAGTTTCAGGAAGAAATGCGTAAGCGACGGCGGATGAATGTCCGCTTTTGGCGCCAAGCCCAATTCGGTTGGCTGCCCATGCGGCGGTCTATCCCGTCAACGCTTTCAACCCTCACATGCGTTTTAAATTTTATCGGATGCAATAGCAAGGGAAAAGCCAAGTGCGCCATAATATTGATGGATTCGTCGGGCTATGGCGGAACCTGCGGTGCCTCCGCCCGGTGCCTCTCCGACGGGAGTCGGGCAGGCGACGCGCCGGCGAGTTGACAACGGTCAAGTCATGCGGTGCGCGGAGTGGCAATTGTAGCAGCAAGGTCCGCGCAAGCGGATGGCGTGAGATCGGCAGGATCGTGTAGCGACTTGTCCCGGTCTCATCGATACAGCAATATTTTGTAACCATTAGTGCGGGCGAAACATTGACGAAAAATTTTGGGATCACCGATCGCGGGGGGATGTTGCGCGCAGGCCGGGCATTGATGTTTGGCCTGGTCGTCGTCGCGGCCGCGGGGCTCGATGGCCGACGTACCGCGGCGAGCGAAATCGCGCCGGCAACGTCCTTCCTGGCATTCGGGGCGCGGATTGCCGGCGATGATGCGCGCACACGGGTCGTCATCGATTTCGACCGCAAGCCGGAATACTCCGTCCACTATGTCGCCAATCCGCCGCGCATCGTCGTCGACCTGCCGGAAACCGCCTTCGGTTTTCCCTCGACCGATCTCGAGCCGCGCGGTCTTTTCCGCGACATCCGTTACGGCGCGATGGGGGAGGGCAGCGCCCGACTGGTGCTGACCACGGCCAAGCCCGCCCGGCTTGCGCTCTCCGAAGTGCAGGCGGATGAGGGCGGCAAGGGCTATCGCCTCGTTCTCGATGCCGAAAGCGTGTCCGAAGCAGCGTTCGCCGATCTCGTGAAGTCGCACGAGTGGGAGGTGGCCGCACTGGCTCCTGCCGCCGCCGGGCGCGGAGATCGGGTGGCGATCGAACCGGGCAAGCCGAGCGATGCATTCGTGATCGCCATCGACGCCGGTCACGGCGGTATCGATGCCGGCGCGTCGGGCGTCGAGACAAAGACGGAAGAAAAGAACGTTACGCTGGCCTTCGCCCGTACCCTGGTCGAGCGCCTCAACAAGGAGCCGGGGATCAGCGCGTTCCTGACCCGGGACAAGGACGAATTCCTGACGCTGTCCCAGCGCGTGCAGATCGCCCGCCAGCACAAGGCCGGCCTTCTCGTGTCGCTGCACGCCGATACCTTGCGGCAGAAGAACATCCGCGGCGCGACCATCTACACGCTTTCCGAAAATGCCTCGGACTCGCTGGCCGCCAATCTCGCCGCGCGTGAAAACCTGTCCGACGAGATCGCCGGCATCCGGTTGGCCGAGGAACCCGAAGAGGTGGCGGATATCCTGCTCGATCTCACGCGGCGCGAAACCCAGGCTTTTTCGATCACGATGGCGCGCGCCATCGTCGAGTCCTTCGAGGGGCAAATCGGCCTCATTAACAATCCGCACCGCTTTGCCGGATTCCGCGTGCTGCAGGCGCCGGACGTGCCGTCGATCCTGTTGGAACTTGGATTTCTCTCGAACAAGGACGATGAAAAGCTGCTGCTGGATGAAAATTGGCGCAAGCAGGTCGCCGAACTTCTGACCGAAGCCGTCAAGCGCTATCGCGCTCCGGTGATCGCCAAAGGCGGCTGAAGCGCTTCGTTGGACGCGGCTGCGAACGGACCGGGCTTGTCAGAACGAACAATCCTCCTATCGTTATATGGGGATAGCGACGATTTTGAATGGAGAGGCCCTATTTTGCGCACATTCGCGCCGTTACACCAGTGGCACTTTCAGTAATAGCCGGGGCAGGTCCTCGTTGCCCTGACGCGCCTTGCAAACGGGCAGGCAGCGTGCGAGACGCCCGGAAGCATGCAAAAGTTTAATGCGCGCCGATCGGCAGGCGAGGTTACGGTAGCTCGGATATGATCAGACTCATTGGATATTTTTTCGGATTGGGCTCGGTCCTCTTCCTGGGCGTGGCAGCCGCCGTCGCGATCTATATCACGGGGGTGAGCCGGGACCTGCCTGACTATGCGGTGCTGAACAGCTATGCGCCGCCGGTCACGACCCGTGTCCACGCCGGCAACGGCGCGCTGATGGCCGAGTACGCCCGCGAGCGGCGCCTGTTCCTGCCGATCCAGGCAATCCCCGATCGCGTCAAGGCCGCCTTCCTTTCTGCCGAGGACAAGAACTTCTACAACCATCCCGGCATCGATGTCTGGGGCCTCGGCCGCGCCATCGCCACCAACCTGCAGAACATGGGCTCGGGCCGTCGCCCGGTCGGCGCGTCGACGATCACCCAGCAGGTCGCCAAGAACTTCCTGCTGTCGGCCGACCAGACCATGGACCGCAAGATCAAGGAAGCCATTCTTTCCTTCCGCATCGAGCAGGCCTACAGCAAGGACAAGATCCTCGAACTCTATCTGAACGAGATCTTCTTCGGCATGAATTCCTACGGCATCGCCGGTGCGGCGCTCACCTATTTCGACAAGTCGGTCACCGAACTGACCATTGCCGAGACCGCCTATCTCGCCGCCTTGCCGAAAGGTCCGTCGAACTATCATCCCTTCCGTCGCGAAGAGGCGGCCATCGAGCGCCGCAACTGGGTCATCGACCGCATGGTCGAGAACGGTTACGTCAGCGTCAGCGACGGCGCTGCCGCCAAGGAACAGCCGCTCGGCGTCAAGCCGCGCCGCGGCGGGGCACACCTCTTCGCCTCCGACTTCTTCGCGGAAGAGGTGCGTCGCCAGATCATCGAGAAATACGGCGACAACACCCTTTATGAAGGCGGTCTGTCGGTACGCACGTCGCTCGATCCGCACATGCAGCTTGCGGCGCGCAAGGCCCTGCAGCGCGGGCTCATCAGCTATGACGAGCGCCGAGGCTTCCACGGTCCGGTCGCGACCATCGATCTTTCCAATGACTGGGGGGAGGCTCTGGCGAAGGTCAATGCGCTGAGCGATGTTCCCGAATGGAAGCTCGCCGTGGTGCTGTCGGCCTCGGGCAAGAGCGTCGACATCGGCCTGCAGCCGGAAAAGGAAGCGAGCGGCAAGGTTGTCAGCGAGCGCAAGACCGGCACGATCAGCGCTGAAAACATGCGCTGGGCCTATCGCTCCTCCACCGGCGACCGCAAGACGGCGAAATCGCCTGAAGGCGTGCTGTCGCCGGGCGATGTCGTCTACGTCGAACAACTGGACGACGGTGACTCCTACAGGCTGCGCCAACCGCCGAAGGTGCAGGGCGGTCTGGTCGCCATGGACCCGCATACCGGGCGCGTCCTTGCCATGGTCGGCGGCTTCTCCTTCGGCCAGTCGGAGTTCAACCGTGCGACCCAGGCAAAGCGCCAGCCGGGTTCGTCGTTCAAGCCGTTCGTCTACGCCGCCGCTCTCGACAATGGCTACACGCCGGCATCGGTCATCATGGACGCGCCGATCGAGATCGTTTCCGGCGGTCAGGTCTGGCGTCCGGAAAACTACGGCGGCGGCTCGGCTGGTCCGTCGACGCTGCGTCTCGGCATCGAAAAGTCGCGTAAC
Source organism: Pseudomonadota bacterium (assembly GCA_023399465.1). Classification (GTDB taxonomy): domain Bacteria; phylum Pseudomonadota; class Alphaproteobacteria; order Rhizobiales; family Rhizobiaceae; genus Ferirhizobium. The sequence continues at coordinate 10,280 of JAEWPB010000033.1, read as the reverse complement.
CTGATGACGGTTCGCCTTGCCAACGACATGGGCATGAACCTTGTCGCCGAATATGCCGAACGCTTCGGTATCTACGACAAGATGGCGCCGCTGCTGTCGATGTCGCTCGGATCGGGTGAAACCACCGTCATGCGCATGGTGTCGGCCTACGCGGTGCTCGCCAATGGCGGCAAGCAGATCAAGCCGACGCTGATCGACCGCATTCAGGACCGCTATGGCAAGACGATCTTCCGCCACGAGGAACGCACCTGCGAAGGCTGCAATGCCAACGAGTGGGAAAACCAGGACGAGCCTGCCGTGATCGATAACCGCGAACAGGTTCTCGACCCGATGACCGCCTACCAGATCACGTCGATGATGGAAGGCGTCGTCACCCGCGGTACTGCCGCCGGCAAGATCAAGCTCGATCGGCCGACCGCCGGCAAGACCGGTACGACGAACGACGAGAAGGATGCCTGGTTCGTCGGATACACCCCGGAACTGGTTGCGGGGCTCTATCTCGGCTTCGACAATCCGGCCCCGCTCGGCCGCGGCTCCACCGGCGGTTCGCTGGCAACGCCGATCTTCAACGAATTCATGCAGAAGGCGCTCGAGGGCACCAAGCCGACGAAGTTCGTGGTTCCGCAGGGAATGAGCCTCATTGCCGTCAACCGCAAGACCGGCATGCAGGCCTTCGATGGCGAACCGGACACGATCATGGAAGCCTTCAAGCCCGGCACCGGGCCGGCCGACGTCTTCTCGGTCATCGGCATGGACGGCATGATGGAACCGGAAGAGATCCTGCGGACGTCGCCGCAGGCCAACCAGGCGGTGACGTCGGGCGCCGGCGGCCTGTACTGATTTCACTCCATCCAATTCGGTGGCGGCGGCCTTGGGCTTTACATCCTCGGCCGCCGCAACTATTTCACGGCAAGCAATTGTGCGAGGTAAGAACACGACTATGCGAGCAGAAATCGAGAATGTTGTCGACGAGACCAAGCAGGCCATAAGCCTGCTGAGGAGGCATCTTTGACTGGGACCAGGCGATAAGACGACTGGACTGGTTGAATAACAAGGCAGAGGATCCCAACCTCTGGAACGATGCGAACGAAGCCCAGAAGCTGATGCGCGAGCGCCAGCAGCTGGACGAGAGCATCAATGGCGTGAAGTCGCTGGAGCAGCAGCTCAAGGACAATATCGAGCTCATCGAGATGGGCGAGGAAGAAGGCGACGCCGACGTCGTCAAGGAAGCCGAGGATGCGCTGAAGGCGCTGAAGGCGGAATCCGCGCGCCAGCAGGTCGAGGCGATGCTGTCCGGCGAGGCCGATAGCAACGACACCTACCTGGAAGTACACTCCGGGGCCGGCGGCACGGAAAGCCAGGACTGGGCGAACATGCTGCTGCGCATGTACATCCGCTGGGCCGAACGCCAGCGCTTCAAGGTCGAAGTGCTCGAAGTCAATGCGGGTGAAGAAGCGGGCATCAAGTCGGCGACGATCCTCGTCAAGGGCCACAACGCCTATGGCTGGATGAAGACCGAGTCGGGTGTGCACCGCCTCGTGCGGATTTCGCCCTATGACAGCAATGCGCGCCGCCATACCTCGTTCTCGAGCGTGTGGGTCTACCCGGTCGTCGATGATTCGATCCAGATCGATATCAACGAAAGCGATTGCCGCATCGACACCTATCGTTCGTCCGGCGCTGGCGGCCAGCACGTCAACACCACCGATTCGGCGGTGCGTATCACGCACATTCCGAGCGGCATCGTCGTGGCCTGCCAGCAGGAACGTTCGCAGCACAAGAACCGGGCCAAGGCCTGGGACATGCTGAGAGCGCGCCTGTACGAGGCGGAGTTGAAGAAGCGGGAAGAGGCGGCCAACGCCGAGGCGGCATCGAAGACGGATATCGGCTGGGGTCACCAGATCCGCTCCTACGTCCTCCAGCCCTACCAGCTGGTCAAGGATCTGAGGACCGGGGTCGAAAGCACCAGCCCCGACGATGTACTGGATGGCGAAGTGAGCCCGTTCATGGAAGCAGCACTCGCGCAGCGAATCAATGGCGGCGCCAACGCGTCGGTCGACGATATCGACTGATCGTCCGGACAGTGGCGTCGAGACCATGCTTGCAAATCCCCCGTGGCCCAGGCTGCGGGGGATTTTTTTATGTTGGACCGTGTCCGCTGCATCGTGAATTAACGGAAGTCGCCAGCCGGTGACTTTACTCAAGGGCGGTCAGTTGCTGGCCTTTTCCACCCGGAGCTCGCCGAGATCGTCGATCATGACGGTCCAGCTTTCGGGTTCCGCCGAAGCAGGATCGGTCTTCAGGATGACCGTGGCGAACAGCCCCGGCTGGACCCCGCCGGCGCGAACACGTTCGGGACGGATATCGCTGACATAGGGGCGGATGGCGCTCAGTTCCTCGAGTTCGATGCTGGACACCACTTCGGGCGTCGAATCGGCAAGGGCGATCTGCTGCAGGAAAACTTTCGCCGTGCGGTCCGGCTGGCGGATCGCCACGAGCTTGTAGTAGCCGCTGCGCTTTTGCGCGTCCTCTGCCGTAGCGCCGCCGGTGGGTGGTGCTGTCGTGCCGTCATCCTCCCAGAAGCCGGTGCTGGTGACGAAAATCACGGTCGGCGGCAGGAGGTCGATTTCCTCGGCCGCGACTGCCGGGGTGGCGAGGAGGGCGGTAATAACGGCCAGTCGCCGCAAAATGGTGGCGCTTTGCGCGGGCAGGGCCATGGGGAACTCCCTCAATTCGAAAACTGTTCTGCAAGGATGCGATCGGACCACGAGCGATCCGGGTCGGAAAGGACGCGGGCGGTCGTATCCTCGGACTGGGCGACATGGACATGGGTGACCGATTTGACTTCCGTGTGGTCGGCAACGGCGTTGACCGGTCGCTTATCCGCTTCGAGAATATGGATGTCTACCGAAACCTTGTTCGGCAGCAGCGCGCCGCGCCAGCGTCGCGGCCGGAAGGGGCTGACGGGCGTCAGCGCGAGGAGCGGCGCCTCGAGCGGCAGGATCGGCCCGTGCGCCGAGAGATTGTAGGCAGTGGATCCTGCGGGCGTGGCCACCAGCAGGCCGTCGCAGATAAGTTCCTCGAGGCGGACCTTGCCGTCGATCTCCACTCTGAGCTTGGCTGCCTGGAACGACTGGCGCAGCAGCGATACTTCGTTGATCGCCAGCGCAGTCGATACCGAGCCGTCGGCATTGGTCGTCGTCATGCGCAGGGGATGGAAGTCGTTTTCAACGGCTGCGTTGATGCGTTCGCGCAGGTTGTCGGTGTGGTAGTCGTTCATCAGAAAGCCGACCGAACCGCGGTTCATGCCGTAGACCAGCCTGCCGGTATTCATCGTGTTGTGCAGCGTCTGCAGCATGAAACCGTCGCCGCCGAGCGCGACGATGACATCGGCCTCGTCTGGAGCGGCATTGCCGTAGATGGCAGTCAGTTCATCATAGGCCGCTTGTGCATCGTCGGCGGTGGAGGCGATGAAGGCAAGCGAACGAATTGAACGAGACATGATGCAATCCTCTGGCACATTGCCTAACTTGGTACATGATAAACTGGCCCGGCGACACGTTTTTTTGGATCGCATGGCAGCGCCCGAGGCGATGGCTGGAGGCGATAAATTCGAACCCGCTCTGGTTTTCTGCTTTACACAGCGATAGAATCTGATAGCTAGCGAGCACGGAAGTGCCCTTGTAGCTCAGTTGGTAGAGCACCTGATTTGTAATCAGGGGGTCCCGGGTTCGAGTCCTGGTGGGGGCACCATCTAATTCTTTGAAAACGCTGCGTTATTCTCAAAGGATACGCAGCGTTTTTTTGTTTTTGGGGGCACCCCGGGGCCACTGCGACTTTTTCTAGCGGTTGTTAACAGTTTTGACTGATTCCACGCTCTCGGTGGAGTGCCGGCACTATTTCGGCATCAACCGAGGGCTTACGCGATGCCGATGAAACCAAGTTGGCCCGTGGGGGCGTGTGGCCCTCCCCTAGAGGCACAGCACTGCCCTTGGGCGGGGAGCGGTGACCCATCGACTGTGGGCAACCCCCGTTTCCCAGGCCAATGCGGCCGCGTTGACGCGGGAAGTTCACAGATGATATTGCGGACTTCACACTCCTCGGAGGTAAAAATGGTTCTCGTTTCGACGGCTTGGAAAGATGCGTGGCATGTCAGCGTGCCACGCATCTTTCCATCCCTTGAGATTTGGCACAATGATAGTTGATGCCCTTCGGACCCTCGTCGGGAGCCCTGAATTCCGTTCGCTCGACGACATGTATCAGAAGTTCTGCCCTTTCGAGGCGCTCGGCATGGTCCGCACGGAAATCAGACATGGCAACTTTCTTGGATATCTCCTCAACCCTGTGAAGCCGCATGGGTTCGGCGACCTATGTCTCGAAGCCTTCCTTGGATTGGTCGTCGCTCCTACCGTTGACACGTCGGCTCCACGCTTGGTCGGTGCGGACGTCAGGCGCGAGTGGAGGAACATCGATCTGGTCGTCGTCCTTCCTGCGATCCGCACGATCATCGCCGTTGAATTGAAGATCGACGCGAGCCAAGGACACGACCAGCTTGCGCGTTACCGCCGCATCGTTGAGCGTGAATGGCCAGAGTGGAAGCATTGTTTCGTCTTCCTTACGAAGAACGGCGAGGCAGCTCTGGACGACTGGGACGAACTCAACATGACGACGTTCATTGCCGCACTGGAGAAGGTTGGGGAAGCGGTTCCCGATGCGCCGGCCGCGGTTTCGTTAAAGCAGTATTGCGGCATGACAAGGAGGCATCATTTGGGTGACCCCGTATCGATCGAACTCGCGAGAAGGCTATGGGCCGAACACAGTGAAGCTTTAGAGTTCTTGATAAGGCAGCGCCGCGAACAGCCGCTTCAGTCGATCCTTGACACCATCGGCGATCGTGCCGAGGAGTTTGCCGAGGCGGCCAGCCTTCCCCGTCTGCGTATCGTGACCGACGATGCGCAGGACGACATCGTCAGGTTTGCGGTTGAACAATGGGACGAACTGCCGGGCTTCCGCGACGGCACTGGTTGGACGGACAGCGGGCGGGTGATGCTCATTGAGATCAAACCCATAGGCCGCGGCCGAATCGCCGCATTCGTCTACACAGGTCCGACCACGACGCCCGCTCTGCGCACTGAGTTGACGAATAGACTAACCGTCGCCACAGCGACGAGAAAGAAGGTGCTTCCCACCAGCAAGCATGCCCGTCTGGCCGAAATGACACTGTTTGAGGTGGACGATCCCTTTAACATCGACGAGCGGGCCGCCGTTGAGGCAATCGCGTCCAGTTTCTCTCTTTTCGTATCCACTGTCATCAGCAGTTTCGACAAGGCGTTACGCGACGATGCAGATGCAAAGATGGCGACTTAACAAAGTTCTCATGCGCCTTAGGTCTTTGCGTCAGTTGGGGATGGCGCGGAAGCGATTTCATAAATTTACTGGATGAAGGTCCTTGATCGTTTCTATTGCGGAACGGATTTTCGGCGCTTGACCGATGCACGGCATCGCCCGACCATTAAAAAACCGCCATCAACGGGCTCGCAACCCTCCGGCGGTTTTTTTGGGGAATGTTCGAAAATGATGAACGATCTTTTCTGCATTGTAAAGCCGCCGTTGACGGCTGAGTGACCGCCAGGCTGGGACATATCCCAGCCAATCAGAGCCCCGCTTTACCCGGAAAAAGTTGTCAACATTTTTGGCCCGACGGGACGTTCCAGTACGACCTCTTCGGCCCCCGCCAGCATCTGCAGGCGCTCCACCCCGAGAATGCCAGAACACATAACGGCCTCCGTAAGGGCGTGGTGTCTTTCGCGCAGCGTGTACCAGACGGTAAGAAGAACTGGAGGGAATGGACCGTCCCTGTCGGCGGCGATGCCATGTATCAGGCCGAGGAAGTCCTTCGTACCGGCGGCGAGGATGTGTACATCAGTCAACAGGCATTCACCCGTTGGCGCGGCATCGCGGACCTGGCTGCCATCGGCTCAAATTACGTCGATCTCGACTATCACCAACGCGCCCGGTGGAAGGAAAAGCGGCCTGGTGATGTTGCCGCGGCGGTTCTTCATAAACTCGTAGAAGGCGGCATTCCGCTTCCATCCTATATCCTGTCGACAGGGCGCGGTCTGGTTTGCGTCTGGCTGACCGATCTTCTGCCGCCGATGGCGCTGCCGCGCTGGAGCCTGGTGCAAAAAACCTTGGCCGGCGAGCTGACCGAATTCGGCGCGGACAAGCGGGCGCTCGATGCCGCTCGTGTTTTCCGACTTGCCGGGAGTACCAATTCCCGGGCCGACTGGGATCGGCGTCACGTTGGCATGATCTGGTGCCAGGGAACACCAGTCGCGCCGACGCGCCACCAGTTCGGGACGCTTGCGGATGAGGTGCTACCGCACACTCATGCTGAAATCATTTCGCTCCGGGCGGAGCGCGTGGCCCGCAAGGCGGAGCGAGAAGGACAGACCAAACAAGCGACCCAGAAGCTGACCGGCGCAACGTACTGGTCCACGGCCCACGATGACCTTCAGCGGCTACGTCGATACCGCAATCCTGTCACAGGCACGCTCCCGCCTGGACAGCGGGATATCTGGCTGTTCGTCGCGGCCAATGCATTGTCATGGATGGACGCAGTGGATGACATGGAACGGGAAATCCGCATCCTCGCAATGCAGGCTGCGGGATGGTCGGAATCGGAGTCGAAAGCCAGATTGAGCGCCGTTGTGAAACGGGCGCGGCAGGCCGCCGCGGGAAAGATGGCGCTCTATAACGGCCACGAGGTCGATACCCGGTACAGAATGCGCGCCGATACGATCGTTGACTGGCTCCAAATCGAGCCCGCCGAAATGCGGGCCGCCGATCTCCACGTGCTCATCGACTCAGACAGACGCCGCGAGCGTGAAGCCGAGCGTCAGACGGAGAGCCGCCGCCGGCGCGGTGCGAAGGACCGGAACGAGCAAAAAGCCGCTCGGCTGGAACTCGGCAGGCAGTGCCTTTATCTCGCGACCAAGGACGGGATGAACCGTGATGAGCTGGCCGCTCATTTCGGCGTTTCGACAGGCCACATTTCCAATGCGATGAAAGAAGCCAGAGCCGCGGCTGATTGGCCGTAACAATTGGAAAACAGGGCTCCGTCACGATTCGTCACGGTGTATGGTGTTTACCGAGGCTTGGGGGAGGCCGAAGGCCTGGGGGTGCTTGCACCCCCGCCCGATCCTGTAAAATCTTATTCCTTCTTCCTCTCCTACGCTCACCACAATCGCCGAGCCGAAGAACGGGCACGAGGACGAGAAGGTGCCGCCAGACGTCGCATCGGCCAGAAACGGAATGTGGCCTCGGGAGTAGTCGGTCCCGGTGTCCGCCTGTCGGCGGCGCTATGCTACACCTCCTACGGCTACCCTCTTTCCGATTGCCACATGCGCGAATTCCCGCCGTATCCCGATGGGTCGCTATGCTTACGGCTCCGATATGCTCACCTTGCCGCTGGCGCGGAAAACCGCGCTGAAGGGCAGATTCCACGGTTTCGGGTCGTCAACTCAGAAAAACAAGGCTCCTGGAGGCTCGTACAGCACTAATATATACCTTGGATGAGGTCAGATACCTTTTGGAATTCTACCCCTCCCGCAACAACCAGCATCCGTATGATCCTCAGTCGGGTTTCCTGGGAGAGTGCACCGAAAGCGCCGAGGGCTTGCAGCTCATTCATAGTTCAATAATCCTTGAAATGTTGAAATATGAATAGCGGAGACGGGTGCAAACGGCAAGGCCATCGTCTGGAGTTGGCGCAGCCCCCAAATACGGCTTGGGGATCAGTCCCGGAAATGGAACTTCGCCACTGAAAAATCGCCACCACCTTCTGCGAATCAACTGGGGCGCTCACCGACGGTGCCGCGAGCAATGTGGCGAATCCGCCTTGGATTTGTTCGTGGTGCAACGATTACGGCTGATTCGCCGGCAGCATAAACTGGAAGCAAATGCCGCCCGGGTCGAACGACGGCGAGGCAGCGAGGCCGTTATCGGAGTGGCCCGCCGGGACGCGATTCCCGCACGTGTGGAATCGGGATGAATCGAAATTTCGTCGGAACTTTTGGACGCCATTCGCGGCAGGTGTTCATCAGACCGAAAAGCGGAAGCGCCGGCTTGCGGCCTGCTTCACCCATGTCACCGGCTGGAGATATGAGGAAAGCGCGGCGTGTCGCGAGACGGTGCAGGGCTTGGTCGCCCGGAATCTTTCACGAATCCGTCACCACGGAGCGGTGGGGCCTGCTGCACAGGCCGCCTCGAATTCCTGCATGGTTTCAGGCGTATTGTCTTCCGGCAACACGGCGTCGGCGCCTTCGCCGGCAAATTCCGCACCGTTGATGTCGTAGACATAGGACTGGATGTAGTAGGCGATCCCACCCTTCCACACCTTGCGGCCGTCGATTTCGTGGCAAGGCACGGCCTGCTCGAAATCCGCCTGCAAGTCGTCGGTGGTGGCAACCCGTTCGGCGATGGTTGGGGGAGCTACGAACATTCCAGTCAGCAAGGCGGATTTTAAGATCAACATCCTGTTCAGCTCACCATATTTGGGAATCAGTGCGGCACAGGGGAACGTGGCCGCCCGGCGGCGCATCTAGACTCACCGGATGTTGAAATCTTCGGCTCTTTCGTCCTCGGAGTCGAGACAACAATAGCGAAGAACTGTGGTTAAAGTTGATCCGTTTTGAAACGGTCGATCCGCCGATCCGGTGAAGGCACGGGCTGATGGTGAAACCATTGGCTGGCCGCTACCGCAGCTTGCGCCTGCCTGTGACGGCGCAGTCCGGCAGCCAGTGGATTGCTGCGCGATGGCATTCTGGTAGAATTGTCCGATGAAAAGCGTCCCGCGCATTGCGATGCTTGGAATCGCTCCCGCACTGATCGGGTTCATGCCCGCCTTTTCCCATGCTTCCGCGATGGATCGGCCCTGCACCTGCCGCAATCGCGACGGCATCAACTATGAACTGGGGCGGACGGTATGCATCCGTATCGGCGATGTCGCCTATCTGGTGCGATGCGAGATGGAGCTCAATGTCACCACCTGGAGAAAAGTACAGGATGGTTGCCCCGAGGCGGACGCAAGCCGCGCGCGCCCCGGGGGCCGGTGATCGGCTATTTCGCCAGATACTGCCGCGCGGCATAAAGCGCGATCGCCGCGGCGTTGGATACGTTCAGCGACTTGATGGCGCCGGGCATGTCGAGCCGGGCAAGCGCGTTGACTGTGTCGCGGGTCTTCTGCCGCAGGCCCTTGCCCTCGGAGCCGAGCACCAGTGCGATCTTTTCGGCCTGGAAGGTGCCCTCGAGCGGTGCCGGGCCCTCCGAATCGAGGCCGATGGAATAGAAACCCAGCTTGTGCAGTTCACTAAGCGCGTCCGAAAGGTTGGTGATCTGGATATAGGGAATGAGTTCCAGTGCGCCGGATGCCGATTTCGCCAGCACGCCGGATTCGGTGGGGCTGTGGCGCATCGTGGTGATGACGGCCCCGGCATTGAAGGCAACGGCCGAGCGCATGATGGCGCCGACATTGTGCGGGTCGGTGACCTGGTCGAGCACCAGCAGCAGCGGGCTGTCCTTCAGCGCCTCGAGGCGGCGCACGGGCAGGGGCCTGGTTTCGAGCATCACGCCCTGGTGGATCGCGTCCGGACCGAGAAACTTGTCGATATCCTGCGGCGAGACGATCTCTATTGGAAAGCCCAGGCTGTCGAGGCTGTCGATGTCGAGCCTAAGAAAGGCGTTCTGGGTCACCGACAGCTTGACGTTATGGCGCTCGGGATTGTCGATCGCGGCGCGGACCGTGTGCAGGCCATATAGATAGACCTGGTCGGGTGCGATTGCAGGCGGCTTCCAGTCGGCGCCGGAGGCATTGCGGCGCTTCTGCTGGGGCGGTGTCGGGATTTCGCCGCGGGCGCGTTTCTGGTCGCGATGCGCGCGGCGAAGCGTGGCGTAATGGGTATCCTTGGCGGATTTGTCTTTGTCTTTGCTCATGCGGCTTTATACCGGCGGGCGGCGAGCGCGCCTAGTCCCTTGCCCGTCAGGGGCTTTCCACAGTCCCGAAATTTTTCGTCACTTTTCTCGAAATGGCGTGTTGACAGGAGCGGCCCCACGGGTCATATAGCGCCCAGATCGCGGCGCCGGAAAGCGCTGAAGTCTGAATAACTTGGTCGCAAGATCCAGATAGAATACTGGAGGGATGCCCGAGTGGTTAAAGGGGACGGACTGTAAATCCGTTGGCTCAGCCTACGTTGGTTCAAATCCAACTCCCTCCACCATTC
>JAEWPB010000017.1 GCA_023399465.1 Pseudomonadota bacterium | reverse complement strand
GCGCCGAAGAAACCGCCGTAGATCGAGGTGAAGAACTGGCTGATGATGCAGGGCGGATTGTTGGGCGAACGCTCCGCACTCGCCTTCGGCTTGAGCCAGGGACCGGCGGCGAAGATCACCGTTGCCGCCAGAAGCAGCCAGGGAACGATCACGCGGAAGGACGGATTGTCGAGCGAGAGGAGGAGCAGCGAGCCGCCAACCGCACCGATCACCGAGACCACGGACAGGAACAGCGCGCCGCGCCAATGCGTGCGGATCTCCTCGCGATAGGCGAGCGTCGAGGTGACGTAGCCCGGAAACTGGACGATCGAGGACGTGGCGTTCGCCGCGATCGGCGGTACGCCGATCAGCGTCAGGGCTCCGAAGGTCAGGAACGTCCCGCCCCCGGCAATGGCATTCACCACGCCGGACAGGAATCCGGCTCCAAAAAGAATAATGATTACTGCAATCGACATCCGGCTCCCCCCGCTCGATGACGTGGTCGCCATAGCCGGTCCCCGGCTGCGCCGCAAGATCCGGATTTCCGCCGATCGGCGAAGAAATATCGGCATCAAGGGATGACAAGCACCGGCATTTCGTGTATTGGCCCACGCGGAAATGGGGGTTTTCCCCCGTCTGCCAGCAACAAAGAATGGCGAACCCGCTCCCGCCCTTGCGGCAATATCCGGAGGCCAAAGGCCAAAAGATGTCTGAGCGCTCTGGCTGTTTCAGAAAAACAGAGGTTAGACCTATGAACATCATTCAGCAGTTGGAAGCCGAACAGGCCGCCAAGATCGAAGCCAAGCGCAAGCTCCCCGAGTTTTCTGCCGGCGACACGCTGCGCGTCAACGTCCGCGTTGTCGAAGGCAACCGTACCCGCGTTCAGGCCTATGAAGGCGTTTGCATCGCCCGCTCCGGCGGCGGCATCAACGAGAGCTTCACCGTTCGCAAGATCTCCTACGGCGAAGGCGTAGAGCGCGTATTCCCGGTCTACTCGCCGCTCGTCGAAAGCGTCGAAATCGTTCGCCGCGGTAAGGTTCGCCGCGCCAAGCTCTACTACCTGCGCGACCGTCGCGGCAAGTCTGCCCGTATCGTCGAGAACACCGGCACCCGCGCCCGCAAGCTCAACGAAGCCGAGCGCGCCGCAGTTGCCGCTGAAAAGGCACGCATCGAAGCCGAGAAGATTGCAGCCGCACAGGCTCTGGCCGCCGAAAAGGCAGCAGCCGAAGCAGCCGCAGCAGCAGCGGAAAACAATACCGCAGAATAAGCCAAGGCTTGTTCTATCAATTCAGGAAAGGCGGCCCTTCGGCCGCCTTTTTTGTTGTCGCCAACAATGCCGGCAGGAAATCTGATGAGGCGGCGCAGCCGACGGGTAGAACGTTCTCCGGCGATTGCATTTGAAGCGAACAATATTGCGCCGGCACCATCAAAAATTGTGCCGGCTTGGCTTGTCAGTCGCTTCGCAAGTATGACAGTTTCCAGCAGCCACATTTTGGGAGATTTTTCATGTTGTTCCGCCGCACTGTACTTGCCGGCTTGACCGCCGCCCTGCTTTCTCCGCTTGCCGCCACCGCGGCCGAACTCCCGGACCTCGGCGGCAAGACCGTCGTCGTCGTTACCGAGAACGCCTATCCGCCGCTGCAGTTCGTGGATCCGAAGACCGGCGAGGCGATCGGCTGGGAATACGACGCGATGAACGAGATCGCCAAGCGGCTGAACTTCAAGGTCGAGTATCAGAACACCAGCTGGGACGCGATGATCCAGGCGGTTTCCGACGGCCAGTACAACATCGGCATGACCGGCATCACCATCAAGGAAGAGCGCAAGGCCAAGGTCGACTTTTCCGAACCCTACATGCGCTCGCAGCAGTTCATGCTGGTGCGCGGCGAAGAAGATCGCTTCTCCGATTCCAAGACCTTCGGCGCCTTCGCCGATGGCCTCATCGGCGCACAGCCGGGAACCTCGCCCTTCTATACCGCCGTCTATGAAATCCTCGATGGCAACGAGCAGAACCCGCGCGTGAAGCTGTTCGAGACCTTCGGCGCGACCGTTCAGGCGCTCAAAGCCGGCGACGTCGACGTGGTGCTGACGGACAGCGTCGCCGCGCAAGGTTATGTCGACGCCTCCGAAGGCAAGCTCAAGGTGATCGGCGGTCCGCTCGGCACCGAAGATTTCGGCTTCATCTTCCCCAAGGGTTCTGATCTCGTCGTCCCGGTCAATGCCGCGATTGCCGCGATGAAGGCGGACGGCACGATCGACGCGCTCGATATCAAGTGGTTCCGCGACTACAAGATGGGTCAGTAAGTGCCCGCTTTTCCGTTTTCGGGAACTCTGCGGTAATGGCGGTCCAGACACGTTTTAAAGGCGAGGGCGACTATCCCTGGTGGCTGGTCGCCCTCGCCGTCATTGCCGCCATCCTTGCCGTGGTCATCGTCACCAACGAGGTCTACACCCAGGTCTTCACGATCGTCGCCAAGGGCATCGGCGTGACGATCTTCGTGACGCTGGTCGGCTTTGCCATGGCGACGGCCCTCGGGCTTGCCATTGCCCTTCTCGGCCTTGCCGACAACAAGGTCCTGCGCCAGATTGCCCGCTTCTATATCGAGGTGATCCGTGGCATTCCGATGCTGGTGCTGCTGTTCTATGTCGCCTTTGTGGGCGCCCCGGCCTTTGTCGCGCTCTACAACTGGATCCTTACGCCGCTCATCGACGTCGGCTGGGCAAAGGCCATGGCAGTTCGTGACGTATCGCTGATGTGGCGAGCAATCATCGCGCTCACCATCGGCTATTCCTCCTTCATCGCCGAGGTCTTCCGCGCCGGTATCCAGTCGGTCGACAAGGGCCAGATCGAGGCCGCCAAGGCGCTTGGGCTTTCCCGCTATCAGCGCTTCCGGCTGGTGATCTTTCCGCAGGCGATCCGGGTGATCTTTCCGCCGCTGTCCAACGACTTCGTGGCGATGGTGAAGGACTCCTCGCTGGTTTCGGTGCTCGGCGTCGCCGACATCACCCAGATGGGGAAGGTTTACGCCTCGGGTTCTTTCCGCTTTTTCGAGACCTATTCGATCGTTACCTATATTTACCTGATACTAACCATCGGCCTGTCATTGCTGCTGCGGCAGGTGGAGAAGCGGATGCGCAAGGCGCATGAACGATAACAATTGCCGAAACCACAAAAAATTGGTAATAGCGGCCATCATGATCAGAACGCTCGGCAAGAACGGACATTACGACACGGCGGTCGTCCTTCAGGACCACAAGCGCCTGCCGGCCCGTTTCTTTTCCCTGATTTCCGGCGCTCTCAACAGCCGCCTCGCCTGATCGGTTCGGACCGGCAGACGATCTGCCTTTTTTCCTTGTTCCCCGCATAGACATACGGACCTGAAGCTCATGAGCGCACCGCGTACACTTTACGATAAAATCTGGGATGATCACTTGGTCGACAGCCAGGACGATGGCACCTGTCTTCTGTACATCGACCGTCACCTCGTTCACGAAGTGACCAGCCCGCAGGCGTTCGAAGGCCTGCGCATGACCAACCGCAAGGTCCGTGCGCCGCAGAAGACGCTCGCCGTTGTCGACCATAACGTGCCGACGTCGCCGGATCGCCACGAGGGCATCAAGAACGAGGAAAGCCGCATCCAGGTCGAGGCGCTGGCCACGAACGCGGCAGAATTCGGCGTCGAGTACTATTCCGAGAATGACAAGCGCCAGGGCATCGTCCACATCGTCGGTCCGGAACAGGGCTTCACCCTTCCGGGCATGACCATCGTCTGCGGCGACAGCCACACGTCCACGCACGGCGCCTTCGGCGCGCTGGCGCACGGTATCGGCACCTCCGAGGTCGAGCACGTGCTCGCGACCCAGACGCTGATCCAGAAGAAGGCGAAGAACATGCTGGTGCGCGTCGACGGCCAGCTGCCGCCGCACGTCACCGCCAAGGACATCATCCTTGCCATCATCGGCGAGATCGGCACCGCCGGCGGCACCGGCCACGTCATCGAGTTCGCCGGCGAGGCGATCCGCTCGCTGTCGATGGAAGGCCGCATGACGGTCTGCAACATGACGATCGAAGGCGGCGCCCGCGCCGGCCTGATCGCGCCTGACGAAAAGACCTTCGAATACATCAAGGGTCGCCCGCGCGCGCCGAAGGGCGAAGCGCTGGAGCAGGCAATCGAATACTGGAAGACGCTGAAGTCCGACGAAGGCGCGCACTACGACCGCGTCATCGTTCTCGACGCCGCCAACCTGCCGCCGATCGTTTCCTGGGGCTCCTCGCCCGAGGACGTCGTTTCGGTTGAAGGCGTCGTTCCGAACCCGGACGATATCCAGGACGAGAACAAGCGCACCTCGAAGTGGCGCGCGCTCGACTACATGGGCCTGAAGCCGGGCACCAAGATGACCGACATCGCCATTGACCGCGTGTTCATCGGTTCGTGCACCAACGGCCGCATCGAGGACCTGCGCGAAGTCGCCAAGGTCGTCGAAGGCAAGACCGTCGCTTCCACCGTCTCCGCGATGATCGTTCCGGGCTCGGGTCTCGTCAAGGAGCAGGCGGAAGCCGAAGGCCTCGACAAGATCTTCAAGGCAGCCGGCTTCGACTGGCGCGAGCCGGGCTGCTCCATGTGCCTGGCGATGAACGACGACCGCCTGAAGCCGGGCGAGCGCTGCGCCTCGACCTCGAACCGCAACTTCGAGGGCCGCCAGGGCTTCAAGGGCCGCACGCATCTCGTGTCGCCCGCCATGGCCGCAGCCGCCGCTATTGCCGGCCACTTCGTCGATATCCGCGACTGGAAGTAACGCCCTTACCGATTGTGAAGATCAGAGGCCGTCCCATGGGGCGGCCTTTTTTCATGCCCGAAGCGCCCCGGCGGTTCTTCCGGCGGGCGACACCGTGCCGGAAAAATGTCAGTATGAAACAGGCGTATCCCCGATGGACAGCCAGGAGAGGCCCGCCGTGCCGCAAGCAACTTCAAAACCGCCCCTGCGCCGCCTGATCCTTCTGCGTCATGCAAAGTCGGCCTGGCCCGAGGGTGTCGCCGATCATGAAAGACCGCTGGCGAAAAGGGGGGAAAAGGCAGCCCTGACGATGGGTGCGTACATGGCGCGGGAGGGCCTGATCCCCGATCTCGTACTCGTTTCGACGGCAAAACGCACGCAACAGACCTGGAAGCTGGTCCGAAAGGCCTTGCCGGAAAATATCGAGGAACATGACCGGCCGGACCTTTATGAAGCCGGGGGCGAAAAGATCGTCGACGTGGTCCGCTCCGTCGACCAGCCGGCGCAAAGCCTAATGCTGATCGCCCACCATCCCGGCATGGTCGACGCGGTGCAGCTCATGACCGGCGGTGGCGACCCGGATGCCATTGCCCGGATCACTGAAAAATACCCGACCGCCGGCCTCGCCGTCGTCGCCTTCGACATCGAACGATGGCACGACGTCGGGCCTCTGGAGGGCTATCTCGAACGCTTCGTGACGCCTTCCATGCTCGAGTGAGCCGATCCTAGAAGTTTGCAGTCACCGGATCGGGACCGAGACGGCCGCCGGGATTGTCGAGCTTGTCGATTGCCGCCAGATCGGCGGAATCCAGCTTGAAATCGAACACCTGGAAGTTCTCCTCGATGCGAGACGGCGTTACCGACTTCGGGATGACCACCAGGCCGTTATCCATATGCCAGCGGATGATCACCTGCGCCGGTGTCTTGCCATGCTTGGCGGCGATGCTGCCGATCTCGGGATTGGCGATGAGTTTTCCCTGGCCGAGGGGGCTCCAGGACTCGGTGACGATGCCGAGCCGGGCATGTGCCGCGCGTGCCGCCTTCTGCTGGAAATCGGGATGGATCTCGATCTGGTTGATGACCGGCGCGACGCCGGTCTCGCCGATGATTCGTTCGAGGTGCTCGGGATAGAAGTTGGAAACGCCGATCGACCGGGCGCGCCCTTCCTTGTGCAACCGGACGAACGCCTTCCAAGTCTCGACATAGCGGTCGCGATTCGGTGCAGGCCAATGGATGAGATAAAGATCGACATAATCCGTTCCGAGCCGCTTCAGGCTGGCGTCGAAGGCGGCAAGGGTGGCATCATAGCCCTGCTGGTCGTTCCAGAGCTTGGTCGTCAGGAAGACGTCACGGCGATCGACGCCGGAGGTGCGGATGCCTTCGCCAACCCCCTCCTCGTTTTCGTAGATCGCCGCCGTGTCGACGTGGCGATAGCCGGCAGCAAGCGCCGCACGAACCGCGGGCGCGGCGACATCATTCGGCGTTTGCCAAACCCCGAGCCCGACCTGCGGGATGGTGTTTCCATCCGTGAAAGCGATGCGCGGTTGATCGGTCATGAGCAGGCTCCTCGTAGTGCGGCGTTACTGAAATCAATCGGACGACCGCAGTGGCCCTCCGGCAGTAGGAAAATGGTGCAAGGGGGGCGGGGTCTGACACCCTTCGGCCCTTACATTACCCGGACAAGCGTCCCCTTCTTCATATGACCGATCATGCGCTTCATGTCGCGCAGGCTGACGGCGATACAGCCCGCGGTCGGCTCGTAGCCCGGGCGGATGAGGTGGAAGAAGATCGCGGATCCGCCGTGGCGTCGGCGCGACGTGATGTTCCAGTCCATGACGAGGCAAACGTCATAAAGCCCATCCTTGCGCATCATTTCCTCGTGGCTGGGCTTGAACGGCGCCTTGACCAGCTTGTTGTAGGCCGGATGCTCCGGCTGATCGCACCAAAGCATGTTCTTCGCGATCCGCCGCATCGGCAAGGCGGTATGGAGCGCCTTCACCCGGTCGCTCCGCGAAAACCCGTAAAGGAGGCGCATCGCGGTAATCGGCGTCGCGCCGTCGCCCTCCCGCTTGAAGGCGCTGCGGCCGGCCCGCCCGATCGCCGCCGGGATGCGCAGTGGACCCATCTGTACGAGCGCCCGGTTCGGCCTGCCTGGAGCGGCACGAACGAGAATGGTGGAATTGCGCACCGGGTATGGCCTTGCCTTTGTCATTGAATCTCACAAGTATTTGCTTTGCGCGTGATTTCATTTGAAACCATAGCAGCTTGCACAAGAGAACAAGAGTGCCCCGAGGCCCCGCCCTTGCCAAAATGCTAAATTCGCTTAGGAGTGGGTACCAAAGGCAGGAGGCAATACGCATGAGCGCCCGAACGATACTGCTGGTAGATGATGACGAGGACCTGCGCGAGACACTGATCGAGCAGTTGTCGCTCTATGACGAGTTCGTGCTGCTTCAGGAGCCGACCGCGGCCAAGGGCATGCAAGTTGCCAAGAGCAGTCCCGTCGACCTGCTGATCATGGATGTCGGCCTGCCCGACATGGATGGCCGCGAGGCGGTCAAGCTCTTGCGCAAGGGCGGCTTCAAGGCGCCGATCATCATGCTGACCGGCCACGACACCGACTCCGACACCATCCTCGGGCTTGAGGCGGGCGCCAACGACTATGTCACCAAGCCCTTCCGCTTCGCGGTGCTGCTTGCCCGCATCCGGGCGCAGTTGCGCCAGCACGAGCAGAGCGAGGACGCGACCTTCACCGTCGGCCCCTACCTGTTCAAGCCGAGCCAGAAGCTACTGACCACCGAGGACGGGCAGAAGATCCGCCTGACGGAAAAGGAAGCAGCGATCATCCGCTATCTCTATCGCGCCGACCAGAAGGTGGTGACCCGCGACGTGCTGCTCGAGGAAGTCTGGGGCTACAATTCCGGGGTGACGACCCACACGCTCGAGACGCATGTCTATCGCCTGCGCCAGAAGATCGAACGCGACCCGTCCAACGCCGAAATTCTCGTCACCGAGAACGGCGGCTACAAGATCGTACCCTAAGCTGAAAGCACTGCACTCATGGCACTGACCGACGATATCCGCCTGCTTGCGAACGTGCCGCTGTTCAGCGGTCTCGGCGACGACCAGTTGCGGCTGATCGCCTTCGGATCGGAGCACCGCCACCTGTCGGCGGGGCAAACCCTCTTTCGCGAGAAGTCGCCGGCAGAGTGCGCCTATATCGTCGCCAGCGGCCGCATCGAGCTCTACACGGCCGGTCGGAACGGCAAGCCGGTGGCGGAAGGCCGGGCCGGGCCAGGAACGCTGCTGTCGGAACTTGCAATGGTGACGCTGGTGGAACGCAAGTTCACGGCCATCGCCAGCGAGGAAAGCGATGTCATTCGCATCAGCCGGGCGCTGTTCCACCGGCTCCTGGAAGAGTATCCCGACATTGCCGCAGCGGTGGAAAGCCGTATCCGCGACAATCTCGCCGCCATGGCCGCAAGCACGGCGGCCATGCAGCATCGCTTTCAATAATTCGCGTCAGATATCGAAGCGCGCAGTCACCGGCACGTGGTCCGATGGCTGGGTCCAGCCGCGGGCTTCCTTGAGGATATCGATGCCCTCGAGATGCGGACCGAGATCGGCCGAGGACCAGATATGGTCGAGACGGCGGCCACGATCTGCGGCCTGCCAGTCCTTGGCGCGGTAGCTCCACCACGTGTAGATCTTCTCGCTTGCCGGAATGTGCTGGCGCATCAGGTCAACCCAGGCGCCCCGTGTCATCACCTCGGTCAGTCCTTCGGTCTCGACAGGCGTGTGGCTGACGATCTTCAGCAACTGCTTGTGCGACCAGACATCGTGCTCGAGTGGCGCGATATTGAGGTCACCGACCAGGATGGACGAAACACCGGGCTCCGCTTCGGCATGCAGCGCCTTCATCTCCTCGATGAAGTCGAGCTTGTGGCCGAATTTCGGATTGATGCTGCGATCGGGCTCATCGCCGCCGGCCGGCACATAGAAGTTGTGCAGCCGGATCTTCCGGCCGTTGTGCTGGACGATCGCCGAGATGTGCCGGGCGTCGCCGACGCCGCAATAGTCCTGGCGATGATCCTCGGCCATCGGTAGGCGCGAGGCGATCGCCACGCCGTGATACCCCTTCTGGCCGTGCACGATGATGTGCTCGTAGCCGAGCGCGCGTAACGGTTTCGAGGGAAACTGGTCGTTCTGGCACTTGGTTTCCTGGAGGCAGATGACGTCGGGCTTGTAGTGGGTGAGGAACCGCTCGACGAGCGGCATTCTGAGCCGCACCGAATTGATATTCCAGGTGGTGATCGAAAACTTCATGCCTAAACCTCTTCTGCTCCCGCAAGGGGTTTAGGAAATTTCGTCCCGCATGAACAGCAAAAAGGCGAGCGGCCAAAAATGCCGCCCGCCTTTCCGAAAGGCAATTGTTCCGCAAGGCTTACCGGTTGGTGTTGCCCCGAATGGAATCGTAAGGCACCTTGAAGACCTTGTCGTCGAACTTCACGCCGGTCTTGACGTTGAAGATCATCACCGTCGTATCCTTGGCTTGAGGATCGGTGATCGTCCACTGGCGCAGTTCGTAGGTCTTCGGATCGAACATCATGGTGATGGTCGACTGGCCGAAGATCGTGCGGTCACCGAGCACGATGGTGGTCAGGTCCGCCTCCTCCTTGACGTCGCGCACCATCTTGGTCCTGAGGTCGATGCGGTTCGAGAGCAGCAGGCTGAGGGGCGTCTTCGACAGCGGGTATAGATCCCAGGTCTTCATCCTCGTATTGCCGATGACGACGTTGCGGCCATCGGAGATCACCCGCATCGGCGACGGCGCATCATAGTTGAAGCGCAGCTTGCCCGGACGTTCGATGAAGAACTTGCCGCTGGTCTGCTCGCCGCGCGGCCCGAACTGCACGAATTCACCCTGCATCGTGCGCACCGAGGAAAAGTGGTCGGCAATCCGCTGCGCGGTGCTCGCCGCCTGGGCACCTGCCCCGGCAGGCGACAACCCGACGATCGCGGCGGCCAGGAGGGCGCCGGCGAAATCTCGGCGCGTCAGGGTGGGAAGCGCCCGCCGGTTGGCTGTCAGGCCAGGTTTCTTTGTGGTCATTCCAGTCTCCTTCATTGCGCTTCCCTTGGCGGAAAAACACGGCGTCTTGATGACCGAATCACCGCTCGCGCCGCTCACGCCAAGTAAAATTCGCGATATCGGGCCAATTGCCGGCCGCCAACCTATCGCTCGATGATATCCGCCTCGGTCGGCACAAGTATCTCGCGCTTGCCTGCATGGTTGGCCGGGCCGATGATGCCTTCCTGCTCCATGCGCTCGATCAGCGACGCGGCCCTGTTGTAGCCGATACCCAGTCGACGCTGGATATAGGATGTGGAAGCCTTGCCGTCGCGCAGCACGATCGCCACCGCCTGATCGTAGGGATCATCCGAATCCGCGAGGTTCGAGGTGCCGGCCGGGCCGCCGCCACCCTCGTCATCATCGTCATCGGCAGTGATCGCCTCGAGGTACTGCGGCGATCCCTGGGTCTTGAGATAGGCGACGATCTCCTCGACCTCGTTGTCGGACACGAACGGTCCGTGGACGCGCTGGATGCGGCCACCGCCGGCCATGTAGAGCATGTCGCCCATGCCGAGCAGCTGCTCGGCACCCTGTTCGCCGAGAATGGTGCGGCTGTCGATCTTCGAGGTCACCTGGAAGGAGATGCGGGTCGGGAAGTTCGCCTTGATCGTGCCGGTGATGACGTCGACGGAGGGGCGCTGCGTCGCCATGATCACGTGAATGCCCGCCGCGCGCGCCATCTGCGCCAGGCGCTGAACCGCGCCTTCGATATCCTTGCCGGCAACCATCATCAGGTCGGCCATTTCGTCGATGATGACGACGATATAGGGCATCGGCGCAAGATCGAACTCCTCGGTCTCGTAGATCGCCTCGCCGGTCTGGCGGTCAAAGCCGGTCTGCACCGTGCGCGAGATCGCCTCGCCCTTGGCGAGCGCCTGCTCGACGCGGGTGTTGAAGCCGTCGATGTTGCGCACGCCGATCTTCGACATCTTCTTGTAGCGCTCTTCCATCTCACGGACGGTCCACTTGAGCGCCACCACCGCCTTCTTCGGGTCGGTGACGACAGGCGACAGAAGGTGCGGAATACCGTCGTAGACGGAAAGTTCGAGCATCTTCGGATCGATCATGATGAGCCGGCACTTGTCCGGCGACAGCCGGTAGAGCAACGACAGGATCATGGTGTTGATCGCAACCGACTTGCCCGAGCCGGTGGTACCGGCGACGAGCAGATGCGGCATCTTGGCGAGATCGGCGATGACCGGCTCGCCGCCGATCGTCTTGCCGAGCGCCATGGAAAGCTTCGCCTTCGAGCCCTCGAAATCACGGCTGGCGATCAGTTCGCGCAGATAGACGGTTTCGCGCGTCTGGTTCGGCAGTTCGATGCCGATGGCGTTGCGACCGGGAACGACGGCGACGCGGGCCGCGATCGCGCTCATCGACCGGGCGATGTCATCGGCAAGTCCGATGACGCGGGACGACTTGATGCCCGGCGCCGGCTCGAGTTCGTAAAGGGTGACGACCGGACCGGGCCGCACATGGATGATCTCGCCCTTGACGCCGAAATCCTCGAGCACGCCTTCCAGCATGCGGGCGTTCTGCTCCAGCGCATCGGCGGAAAGCGTGGTATCGCGCACGACGTTGCGCGGTTCGGCCAGCAGGTGGACGGAGGGCAGCTGGAAACTACCGTCCCCGCGAAGCAGCGACCCCTGCGCATCGCGTTCGGAACGTCCGCTCGCCTTCGGCCGGGCCGCTGGTGCACTGACCCGCGGCGAAGAGCGCGGCGTGCTGGCAGCCCAGGCATCGTCCCCGATATCGTCGGACAGGATGCCGGCCGGCCGCGCTCCCAAGCCAAAATCGGTGTCATCCCCGTCGTCAAAATCGTCATCGATGGACATCGGCGGCGCGGAAACCACGCGACGCGCCGGAGCGGATCCGCGCGACGCACCTCCATCCATGGTCGGCTCCATGCGGTCGCGAAGGCCGCGCGGTGCCTTTGCACGCACCGGCTCATTCAGGGTGCCGAATTCGTCGTCATTGAAATCATAGGGCTGCTCGAAGTCGCGTTCGGCGCTCCGGCGCTGGCGAAGGCCAAACATACGCCGCACGCGCGCCTGTCCGGTGTACCAGGCATGGGCAACCGCGCCGAAGACCAGCATTCCCGCGCCTTCCTCCTCATCTTCGTCTTCGTCGCGGATGGTGCGCGCCTTGCTCGGCGCTACCGGGGCATCGTCCTCCTCGTCTACGGGCAGCGCCCGACCGATGATGCCCGAGGCAAACAGCATGAAGTATGTCGCAGGGATCGCGAATACGACCCCAAGCGCCGTGGCGAACGTGCCGGTCGGATAGGCGCCGACAAAAAGCGCAGGAAAACGCAGCAGCATGTCGCCAAGCACCCCACCGATGCCGTTCGGGATCGGCCAGGTCAACGGCGGCGGGAAGCAGCCGAGCGCCGCAGCAGTGATGATCGAACCACCGAGCCAGGCAGCAATGCGGGCGGGAACACGATGAACCGGCCGACCGGTAATCAGCGCCAATGCCCAGGAGAGCACCGGTAACAGCGCGATGACGCTGCCAAGCCCGAGAAACTGCATCATCAGGTCGGAAAAGATCGCGCCGCCATAGCCGAGAATATTCTGCGGTTCGTTGCTGGTGGCATAGGAGAGGCTCGGATCGGACACATTCCATGTCGCAAGTGCCGCAACGGCCAGGGCCAGGACAAGGAACAAGCCGATCCCGGCGAGCGCCAACGCTTGCCTCCACACGAAAGTGGAAAGGGTAAATCGGTTGGTTCGATTGTCCATAGCCGCCGATGTACTTCTGCCCATGGTCCCGCCTGTCGGTTGGTGCTGTGATGACGTCATGCGCGCCCGCCGGACAGCGGACGGATTCGTGACCGTGAGCGCCAGCTAAACAGATGACGGTTAATGCGACATTAACCATGCCCGGATTGCCCGGGATGAAGCCGTTGGGCCCCAAGCTTGCGACCGAAGCATGGCCGCAAATGAAAAAGACCCGAACCTTGCGGCTCGGGTCAAACGTGCGACCGGTGTAAACCGGACGCGACGGGACTGTAAGCGGCACCGGCTCCCCGGCCGGCACCGCAACTTGATCAGGAGTGGTAGGCTGCTTCGCCGTGGGACGAAAGGTCGAGACCTTCGCGCTCGGCTTCGACCGGGACGCGCAGACCGACGATTGCGTCGACGATCTTGTAGAGGATCACCGAGATCACGCCGCACCATACGATGGTGAAGATGACCGAGATGAACTGGACCCAGACCTGGCCACCCATGGTGACGCCTTCGGCATAGCCGACGCCGCCGAGCGAAGCCGAGGCGAAGACGCCGGTGCCGATTGCGCCGACGATGCCGCCGATGCCGTGAACGCCGAAGACGTCAGCGGTATCGTCATAGCCGAACTTATTCTTGATGACGGAGACGCCGAAGTAGCAGAAGGCCGAAGCGATTGCACCGAGGAAGATCGCGCCGATCGGGCCAACCGAGCCTGCAGCCGGGGTGACGGCGACGAGGCCGGCGATGACGCCCGAAACCGCACCGAGCATCGAGGCCTTGCCACGGGTGAAGCTTTCGATCACGCACCAGGCAACGACAGCACCGGCAGTTGCGGTGAAGGTGTTGATCATGGCGAGACCTGCGCTGCCGTTGGCAGCGGCGGCCGAACCGGCGTTGAAGCCGAACCAGCCAACCCAGAGCATGCAGGCGCCGACCATGGTGAGGGTCATGGAGTGCGGAGCCATCATGTCCTTGCCGTAGCCGGTACGCTTGCCAACCATGATCGCACCGACGAGACCAGCGATACCGGCGTTGATGTGAACGACCGTGCCGCCTGCGAAGTCAAGTGCACCCCAGTCCCAGATGAGGGCGCCGTCGCCGGACCAGACCATGTGCGCGATCGGGAAGTAGACGAAGGTCACCCACAGGGCGGTGAACAGGATGACCGCGGAGAACTTGATGCGTTCCGCGAAGGCGCCGACGATGAGCGCCGGCGTGATGCAGGCGAAGGTCATCTGGAAGGCGATGAAGACATATTCCGGAATGCTGCCGGAAATGCTGTCAGGCGAGACGCCGGCAAGGAACAGCTTCTCGAAGCCGCCGACGAAGGTGTTGAGGCCGCCACCGTTGGAGAAGGCAAGGCTGTAGCCGTAGACGACCCAGATGATCATGATGACGCTGGTAACGACCAGGCACTGCATCAGGACCGACAGCATGTTCTTGCTGCGAACGAGGCCGCCGTAAAACAGCGCAAGGCCGGGCAGGATCATGAAGAGAACGAGGACGGTGGAGACGAGCATCCAGGCGGTATCGCCCGAATCGATGGTCGGAACCGCTTCCGGCGCGGCGGCAGCAGCAGCTTCGGTTGCTTCCTGCGCGAAAGCGATGGCGGGGGCCAGGAAGGCCGCAGCCGCGGCGCCTGCGCGGGTCAGTGTGTTGATGATGGAGTTAGACGACATATAAGATTGCTCCCTGATCTGCCGTTTGCTTACAGCGCTTCGGAATCGGTTTCGCCCGTGCGGATGCGGACAGCGTGGTCGATCGAGTAGACGAAGATCTTGCCGTCGCCGATCTGGCCGGTCTTGGCGGCAGCAGCGATTGCTTCGACAGCCTTGTCGGCGAGGTCGGTCGCAACGGCGATCTCGATCTTCAGTTTCGGCAGAAAGCTCACCGCATATTCGGTGCCGCGGTAGATTTCCGTATGCCCCTTCTGGCGTCCGTAGCCCTTCACTTCGGTCACGGTCAGGCCCTGGATGCCGAGCGCTGTCAGGGCTTCACGAACCTCGTCCAGCTTGAACGGCTTGATAATGGCCATCACAATTTTCATCTGGTCTCCCATCCTTTGTTGGTCCTTGGCGGCGAGCCGAAATTCACTTTGCCGCTGGTAGACTTTGAGCAGCGACTGCCGCTTACCATTCAAAGGGCGTGCCAGATTCGAATTGGCGCCATAACTTATTGATATGTTTATATTATATGTGATGTCGCCGAAAAATCAGGCAACGCGCCCGTTAACAATTGGGCGAAATATAAGCAGTGATTTTCTAGTGCCTATTTTTTAGGCGACAACCTTCTTGCGGCGGATCAACCCTTCCTGCGCCACGGACGCAACCAGTTGTCCGGAGCGGGTGAACAGGTTGCCACGGTTCATGCCGCGCGCACCGAAGGCACTCGGACTGTCCTGGGTGTAGAGCAGCCAGTCGTCGAGCGTGCAGGGGCGATGGAACCACATGGCGTGATCGATGCTGGCGACCTGCAGGCTCTGGTCGAAGATCGAGGTGCCGTGCGCATAGAGCGAGGTATCGAGAAGCGTCATGTCGGAGAGATAGGCAAGCACGGCGGCCTGGAAGTGCCGTTCCGGCGGCACCGGTCCCGTCGCCCGAACCCAGATATCCTGCTGCGGATCGAGTTTTTCCGGCGAGATGTAGTGAGTAAGCGAGGTCGGGCGAAGCTCGATCGGCCGCTCGCGGGACCAGTAGCGCCGCACCGCCTCGGATGCGTGCAGCAGATAGAACTGCTTGAGGCTCTCTTCGTCGAGCAACTCCTCCGGCTGCTTGACCGCCGGCATTTCGATCTGGTGGTCGAAGCCCGGCTCCTCCACCTGGAAGGAGGCAGACATGCTCAGGATCGGCTCGCCATGCTGGATCGCGGTGACCCGCCGGGTCGCGAAGCTGGAGCCGTCACGCATGCGATCGACGAGATAGATGATCGGGATAGCGGGATCGCCCGGACGCAGGAAATAGGCATGCAGCGAGTGCACGTAGCGATCGGGATCGACGCAGCGCTGCGCCGCCATCAGCGCCTGCCCGATCACCTGCCCGCCGAACACACGCTGCCAGCCGACCTGCGGACTGTTGCCGCGGAAGAGGTTCTCCTCCAGCGCCTCGAGATCGAGGATGGCAATCAGGTTCTCCATGGCGGATGGCTGTGCATTGGATCGCGACATTTTAGACATGCTCCGGCGGTAGGAAGACAACGACCGATCATCTATATAGAAGGCCACATATTCTCAAGTGTAGAGCGGAGCGGGGCAATGATGGACATGCTGGTGGTGGGTGGCGGCTATGTGGGGCTTGCAGTGGCCGTCGCCGTCAAGCAGGCGGCGCCGCACCTCGAGATCATGGTCATCGAGGCCGCACCCGAGCATGCCTGGAAAAAGGACGGCCGCGCGTCGGCCATCATCGCCGCCGCATCGCAGATGCTTGACGTACTCGGCGTCTGGGACAGCATCCTGCCCGAGGCACAGCCGATCAACCGGATGGTCATCACCGATTCGCGAACCGCCGATCCGGTGCGCCCGGTCTTTCTCACCTTCGACGGCGCGGCGAGCGACGGCAAGCCCTTTGCCCACATGGTGCCGAACGTGGTGATGGTCGGCGCGCTGCTCGAGGCCAGCCGCAAGCTCGGCATCGAACTGCGCAACGGCGTCAGTGCAACCGCATTCACAACGGGCGAGGCGTCGGTGTCAGTCAGCCTTTCCGACGACAGCACCGTCGAGGCGCGCCTGCTCGTCGCCTGCGACGGCGTGCGTTCGAAACTGCGCGACATGGCCGGCATCAAGACGGTTACCTGGGACTACGGACAGTCCGGCATCGTGACCACGGTCGAGCACGAGCGCCCGCACGAAGGCACCGCCGAGGAGCACTTCCTTCCGGCCGGCCCGTTCGCCACCCTGCCGCTGAAGAACAACCGTTCCTCGCTGGTCTGGACGGAGCGCACCGAGGACGCCAACCGGCTGGTCGCATCCAATGATCTCGTGTTCGAGGAAGAACTGGAACGCCGCTTCGGCCACCAGCTCGGCGCGCTCAAAGTCGTTTCCGACCGTCGCGCCTTTCCGCTGGGGTTGACGCTGGCCCGCGCCTTCGTGGCGCCGCGCTTCGCACTCGCCGGCGACGCCGCCCACGGCATTCACCCGATTTCCGGCCAGGGCCTCAATCTCGGCTTCAAGGACGTCGCCGCGCTGGCCGAAACCATCGTTGAAGCGGACCGGCTCGGCCTCGACATCGGCTCACTCAACATCCTCGAGCGCTACGAAACCTGGCGGCGCTTCGACACCTTCCGCATGGGCGTTACCACCGATGTACTGAACCGGCTGTTTTCCAACGACATCGGACCGATTCGCATTGCCCGCGATATCGGTCTCGGCCTCGTGGATCGCCTGCCGGGATTGAAGTCCTATTTCATCGGCCAGGCCGCAGGCACTGCCAATCCAGCCAATCCACGCCTGCTGGAAGGGCACCCGATCTGACCGGCACAAGATGAAAAGGGAAGCGTTCTAGATGGGGTCTTCGAGCTTGCGTGCTTCGGAGACCAGCATGATCGGAATTCCGTCCCGGATGGGATAGGCGAGCCGCGCCCGCTCCGACACCAGTTCGTTGCGCTCGCGATCGTAGGTGAGGTGGCCCTTGGTCAGCGGACAGGTCAAAAGTTCGAGCAGTTTCGGATCGACCTTGCTGATCTTCTCGTCCATGGCGCCCGTTCCGTTCGCTACTGCATCACGCTGTCGGAATCGCCAAAGGCACGGGCCAGCACGATCTCCGTGATGGCGATCAGCGTTTCCGCCCGCGTCTTCAGGTCCGGGGCTTCAAGCAGCGCCTGCTTTTCCGCCGGCCCGAACGGCGACATCATCGCCAGAGAATTGACCAGCGTCATGTTGCTGGCGCGTTCGACGCTTTCCCAGTCGGCTTCGAGCTTGTTGGCTTGGAGATATGCGCGGAAGGCGGCGAGCAGCGCCGCGCGATCGATCGTATGCTCCTCCTCGGCCGAGGCTAGGTCGGCTATGAATGGCACCATGCGAAACGTGCGGTAGGGCTGACCGACGGTGGTTTCAGAAATCAGCCTGAAGCGGCAGACGCCGGTAAGCGCCGTGATGTAGCGGCCATCGCCGGTCTCGGCGATCGAGGTAATACGCCCCAGGCATCCGACCTGGCAAAGCGCTTGCCGGTCACCGCCTTCGGTCGCGGCCTCGCGCCCAGCAAGTGCGGGCTGCACCATGCCGATCAGCCGATTGCCGGCCAGCGCCTCATCGAACATCTGCAGGTAGCGCGGCTCGAAAATATTCAGCGGCAATTGCCCGCCCGGCAGCAGGAGAGCGCCCGATAACGGAAAGACTGGGATTGTCTCAGGAAGATCGTCCTGTTTCAGATATCTTGCATTTCCCACATGCATGAGGGCGCGTCCTGTATCAAAATCTCCCCCTCGGGCAGCACGACCGCTGTACCGATGCGGTTAATGTGGTGCCTCCGGCGGAAAACACAAGACCGGAAGACACCATCAGGATCAAGAAAACAGGATCGAGGAAAGCTTGCGGCGTGCCGCAATCGTTGCCGGATCCTTCGGGCCCCAGACCTCGAAGAACTGCACCAACTGGCGGCGCGCGCCGTCGTCATCGAAGGTGCGATCGCGCTTCATGATCGTCAGCAGCTGCTCGGCCGCCTCGTCGCGCTTGCCCTCGACGTTGAGGATCTTGGCGAGGCTCAGGCGCGCTGCGTGATTGTCGGGATCGACCGCAAGCTCGTGCTCGAGCGCTGCGGGATCACCGAGCTTGCGGGCCTCGTCGATCTGTTCGATCTTCTTCAGCGCCGCCTGGATGTCGGCATCCTTGGCGATATCCTCGGGCAGATCGGTCAGCGCCTCGCGGGCGCGGTCATGCTGGCCGGCAGCGATCATGCACTGAGCAATGCCGGCAAGCGCCTTGGCGTTTTCCGGATCGGCCTGCAGCACCGCACCGTAGAGCTGGCCGGCGCCGTTGATGTCGCCGCTGTCGAACAGGCCGCGCGCCTCTTCCAGCACCTTGGCGATCTCGGCCGCCTGATCCGCCCCTGCGGGGCCTGCAACCTTGTCGATGAACTCGCGAACCTGGCTATCCGGCAGCGCGCCCATGAAGCCGTCCACCGGGCGACCATTGGCAAAGGCGATGACCGCCGGGATCGACTGGATGCCCAACTGTCCGGCAATCGACGGATGGTCGTCGATGTTCATCTTGACGAGCTTGACCCGGCCGCCGGCGTCGTTGACCGCCTTCTCGATGATCGGGGTCAGCTGCTTGCACGGGCCGCACCACGGCGCCCAGAAATCGACCAGCACCGGCTGGTTGCGCGATTCCTCGAGAACGTCGCTGCTGAAGCCGGCAGTCGTCGTATCCTTGACGAGGGCGCCCGCAGTCGCGCCGTTGAGGTTGGCCGAGGCCGTCATTTGGCCGCCGAATGCGCCGCTGTAGGGATTGTCGCTGCCGTTCATGGATGCCTCCGCCTGTCACGCTCGCTGGTAGATCGCATACATCGTATGTCAGGCCGTCACTTTCAAGACAAGCGGCGTGTGTCCTGTTGCTTCGATAAACCGTACGAGGTCGTCGCGGCCGACCGAAGTGGTGGCGTCGTTGGACAGCGGATGACCGTTTATCAGGTCATGCCGCATCAATTCCTCGTCGAGGATGAAAGTAACGTTGTTGCCGGTGTCGTTGATCGCTCCGAACGCCGTCACAGATCCCGGAATGACGCCAAGATATTCCATCAGCTTTTCCGGCCTGCCGAAGGACACCCGACTGGCCGCGCCGATGACCGTATGCACGGTCTTGAGGTCGACCACCGCATTTTCCTCGACCGTCAGCAGGAAGTACTGGTCCTTCTTGTCCTTCACGAACAGGTTCTTGGTGTGCCCGCCCGGGATCTCGTCGCGCAAGGCCACCGATTCGGCAACGGTGAAAACCGGCTCGTGATCCACCGTCTTGTGGGAAATGCCGAGACCATCGAGGAAGCCAAGGAGATCGGCGCGGGTTTTCGGAGAAGTTTCAGTCATTGATTCCTCGTCTTGAGCGGGTCTGCCGGCTCGCCTCACGGGCGGCTCGCCTTCTGATAGGACCCACGCCGGCTTTTTGCAATCATACGGGAACGACAGGAAACCCCGCATTTCCGGCATTTCCGGCGCCGGAGGCGAAGCCTTTGCATTTTTATCGCAATTTCCGTCATTTCCCTGTTGCATTTGAAAATCGGTTAGGCCATATAGCGCCCGTCGCCGCAAGGCAGCCACCACGGTCCAACGACTACCCCGGACCGAGGTTGAATGAGCGGGTGTAGCTCAGGGGTA
>JAEWPB010000180.1 GCA_023399465.1 Pseudomonadota bacterium | reverse complement strand
GCGCTCGATCTTGCGTCCAAGTCGGGCATTCACCGGCTGATCACCGCACTCGAGGAACGCGGCTTTATCCGACGTCTGCCGAACCGCGCACGTGCCCTTGAGGTTATCAAGCTGCCTGAGGCCTATTCGCCGAGCATGCAGCCGCGCCGCGGCTTTTCTCCGAGCGTGATCGAAGGCAGCCTCGGCAAACCGCAGCCGGCCCCCGCCCCGCCGCAACCCGCACCGCGTGCCCCGCAAAGCGACACCGGGAGCGCCGTCTCGGTGCCGGTCATGGGACGGATTGCTGCTGGCGTGCCAATTTCGGCGATCCAGAACAACACCCACGACGTCGTCGTCCCGGCCGAGATGCTCGGCGCCGGCGAACACTACGCGCTCGAGGTCAAGGGCGATTCGATGATCGACGCCGGCATCCTCGATGGCGATACCGTCGTCATCCGCAACGTCACCCATGCCAATCCGGGTGAAATCGTCGTCGCCCTGGTCGATGACGAAGAAGCGACCCTGAAGCGCTTTCGCCGCAAGGGCGCATCCATTGCTCTCGAAGCCGCCAATCCGGCCTACGAGACGCGGATCTTTTCCGCCGACCGCGTGAAGGTGCAGGGCAAGCTGGTCGGTCTCATTCGCCGCTACCACTGACACGCCCCTCGAGCGCTGCCGCAATCTCCTCTAGCGGGCGGCGTTCGAAGGACGCAGTTTTCCAGTCATAGAAACGATGGCGGGTCCAGGGCCGGTCGGCGTCGCCGCCCGCATTCGCCAGCAGGCTCAGTGTTCCCTGCTCGCCGAGCGCGATTTCGAGGGCGCCGGTCTGACGCAGGATTGCCGGCGTCAGTAGCCGTGCGCCCGAGCGGCAGGGTTCGAAGCGCGGCCTCCGTGCAGCAATCACGAGATCGGCGGCATCGCAGGCAACGCCGAGAAACGCCAGATCCTCGACTGTCACGATCACCAGGCCATTGCGGGCCGTAGCGAGGCACCAGGCGTTGCCGCTGCAGTGGAAGCGGCCCTCCTCACCGCGGTCGATGGTGTGGAGCATCGTCGCAAGCACCGCTTCTGCCTCGGCCGGCGACAGACCCTGCCGGTTTCCTGCTCCATCGCTTTTCCTGCGGACCGGCGGCGACAGCATCTCCGGTGCACGGTGGTCGCCGAGGCGCAAGGCCCTTTGCCATTGCGAGAAGATGAAGTCC
This sequence comes from Pseudomonadota bacterium, assembly GCA_023399465.1. Taxonomy (GTDB): domain Bacteria; phylum Pseudomonadota; class Alphaproteobacteria; order Rhizobiales; family Rhizobiaceae; genus Ferirhizobium. Next base: position 59,065 of record JAEWPB010000180.1, on the reverse strand, counting down.
GGCGGACGGCGGCGGTTCGACGATACGCTGTTCTCACTCACCAGCGCCACGAGACGACCATCTTCGGAAACGATCAGATCCGGCTGCTGGTAGGGCTGGTCCACGGCGACGAGCAGGATGGCGCCCGCCCCCACGGCAACACCTACGAGGCGAATTCGCGTCCTGAGCAGAGTCAACAACAGGAAACCGGTAACCGCAATCGGCAGGAACAGTGGATGAAGCCGTCCGATCGCAACCTCCCCGCCCCATCCCGCGACCCCATGGGCGATCCACAGCACGAAATCGATCCCCAGCCCCATCACAGGCAAGGCCAGCCAGTCGAGCCCGAAGGGCATCAGCAGCATCGAGACCAGCGCGAAGGGCATGACGATGAACGAAATCACCGGCATTGCCGCGAGATTGGCGGCCAGGCCATAGGTGGTCAGGTGATGAAAGTGGTCGACCGTGAACATCGCGGTCGAAAGCCCGCCGAGCACCGATGTGGTGAAGACACCGGCGATGAAGCGCCAGACCATGATCACGGCACTCCCGCCGGCAATGGTCGCAAGCGGATGCTCGCGCAACGGACGCTCCTGCCACAGCGCATAACCCGCCACCAGCGCAAGGGTCGCGGCAAAGGACATCTGGAAGCTCGGGCCGAGGATTTCCGAAGGCGCGATCAGCACCATCACGATCGCCGCCAGCGCCACGTTCCTGAGGCTGATCGACGGGCGGTCGACGAAGACCGCCGCCAGCATGATCACCATCATCAGAAAGGCCCGCTCGGCAGAGACCGCGAAGCCGGAAATCAGAAAATAGGCTGTCACCGTCAGAAGCGCCCCGAAGGCCGCGAACTTCTTGATCGGATAGGCCTGTGCAAAGGCCGGAGAAAGACTGAAGGCCGATCGCATCCCGACGAAGAAGATCCCGGCCGCCAACGCCATGTTGAGGCCGGATATAGCGACGATGTGGGCAAGCCCGGAAAGCCTGAGTGCGGCCGTGGCCTCCTTCGAAATCGCGCGCCGCTCGTCGGTCACGATAGCCGCCGCGAAGGCACCGGTATCGCCGGGAAGCGTCGCACGGATACGGTCGCCGATGGCGTTGCGCAGGGCGAAGATGCCACGGCCGAGGGCATCGATCCAGCTCGCCAGGCCTACGCCGCCCACAATGTCACCATCAAGTGACGCCGCCCGCGGCGCTCCGTAGAAGTAGCCGACCGCGCCGATCCCGTCGAAATAGGAGGCAAAGGCGAAGTCGGTCAAACCTTTGAGCGCAGGTCCGGAAGGCGGGGCAAGATGAGCAAGCCCCTCGATCCCCGCCCCGATTTCGAGCGGCTGGTGCCGGTTGCGGGCGAGCAGCGACACGCGTTCCGGCGGACGGCGCAATTGCGGATCCGTGGTCGAGACCAGCCGCACGACGTAGCGCCAATTGCCATTGCCATCCACCTCCCGGCGCTCGACCGAGCCCGATATCCGCGTGGTTACGGCGCTGTCGAGCAGGATCGTCGCCTTTCTCCAGGCCTCGAACTCGGCCACCAGCATGCCCGCGACGAAAAGTGCCGCGGCTGCCGATCCGTAGCGAAGCACACCGCTTCGATAGCGACAGACGAAGGCCATGGCGCTCGCCAGGAAAAGGCAGGCAAGCAGCGCATGGAGCGACGGATCGCGCGCCAGGCAGAACCATGTCGCAGCGCCGGCGCCAATCGCCACCGGAACGCCGAGAAACGCCCGCCCATGGCGCTCCTCGACTGCCAGATTGGTGATGATCCTGCGCGGAATCGCAACCGCTGCCAGGCGCACACGGACATGCGCAGGCGTTCTCCCGACGGGCATGGAAGCAGGGAGCCGAGGAACAGGCAAACGAGTGGCCGGCGGCGATGCAGCGATTGCCGCATCCGCCCCTGACGGAATATCCCTAACGGGCGCAGACGACATGGCGGAATGCCTATGAAAAACCTTATTTCCACCCGATAATGCAACCGCAGATGGGGTTTTTCAACCGTATGCGCGTCCCCTCGTCCGAAAACGCCTCATTTCAGTGTCAAATAGCGGAAGTTGTTGGTCTTCTTCTCGATTTGAGCAAATGCTGCAGCGCGCGAATCTGCCTTTGCAACGCACAATTTGCCCTTAGGATAGCTTGGCTTTGGGGCCGGGATCATATAGCAAGATCGAGATGCTAAAACCTGTGGCGCCTTTGTGGCGTCCTATGCCACTTCGGAGAATAAGCATGAGCGAGAAAAGCGCGGCTCTGACACTCGGGGACAAGACGGTAGACCTGCCGGTGAAGCAGGGAACGATCGGACCGAGCGTCATCGACATCGGTACCCTCTACAAGAACACCGGTTCGTTCACCTATGATCCGGGCTTCACGTCGACGGCGTCCTGTGAGTCGAAGATCACCTACATCGATGGCGACGAAGGTGTGCTCCTGCACCGCGGCTATCCGATCGAGCAGCTTGCCGAACAGGGCGACTTCCTCGAAACCTGCTACCTGCTGCTCTACGGCGAACTGCCGACTGCTGCGCAGAAGAAGGATTTCGACTACCGCGTCACGCACCACACCATGGTGCACGAGCAGATGAGCCGCTTCTTCACCGGCTTCCGCCGCGACGCCCACCCGATGGCGGTCATGGTTGGCACCGTCGGCGCCCTCTCGGCCTTCTACCACGACTCGACCGACATCACCGATCCGCACCAGCGCATGGTCGCTTCTCTGCGTATGATCGCCAAGATGCCGACGATCGCGGCCATGGCCTACAAATACCATGTCGGCCAGCCCTTCGTTTATCCGCAGAATGACCTCGATTACGCATCGAACTTCCTGCGCATGTGCTTCGCCGTTCCTTGCGAGGAGTACAAGGTCAATCCGGTCCTGGCGCGCGCCATGGATCGCATCTTCATCCTGCATGCCGACCACGAGCAGAACGCGTCAACCTCGACCGTGCGCCTCGCCGGCTCTTCCGGCGCCAATCCGTTCGCCTGCATCGCTGCCGGCATTGCCTGCCTCTGGGGCCCGGCTCATGGCGGCGCCAACGAAGCCGCACTCAACATGCTGCAGGAAATCGGCACGGTCGACCGCATTCCGGAATTCATCGCCCGCGCCAAGGACAAGAACGACCCGTTCCGTCTGATGGGCTTCGGTCACCGCGTCTACAAGAACTACGACCCGCGTGCCCGCATCATGCAGAAGACCATGTACGAGGTTCTGGAAGCCACCGGCCATGGCGATGACCCGCTGATGCAGGTCGCGCTCGAGCTCGAGAAGATCGCGCTCAACGATCCTTACTTCAAGGAAAAGAAGCTCTACCCGAACGTCGACTTCTACTCGGGCATCACCCTGAAGGCGCTCGGCTTCCCCACCACCATGTTCACCGTTCTCTTCGCGCTCGCCCGCACCGTCGGCTGGATCGCCCAGTGGAACGAGATGATCGAAGACCCGCAGCAGCGCATCGGCCGTCCGCGCCAGCTCTACACTGGCGCAGCGCAGCGCGACTACGTTCCGGTCTCCAAGCGCTGATCGGCGCCAACAGCCAAAACAAAAACCCGGGCGCATCGCGACCCGGGTTTTTTTATGTTCGGATAGAAGCCGGCTTCGGTTAGGCTTTGGAACGGCGTCCAGCACCGCGCTACCTAAATGCAGAGAACCAGGATGGGGCTCAGGAACGGCGCTGTTTCAACACATCGAGAACGATTGCCGCGCCGAGTTCACCCGACGGTTTCTCCGTCTCGAGTCTTTGGCGAACCGTATTGAATCCCTCGAGCATAGCCCGCCGCTGCAGAGAATCGCTCGACAGGCGCTCGATCCAGCGCGTCAGGCTGCCGGCCCGCACCACCTCGTTGATATACTCGGGAACGACGACATAGTCGGCGATGAGGTTCGGCAAGGCCGCAGTCCACACCTTGATCCGCTTGCTGAGCATGGTGATCAGCCAGTCGGTCTTGTAGGTCGAGACGACGGGAATGCCCGCCAGCGCCAGTTCGAGTATGACCGTGCCGGAAGCGGCAACCGCAGCGTCGGCGCGCGCGAACGCGTCCCATTTCCCGTCATTGCCGGTGACGATCTCGGGCTTAATCTTCCACCCGGATGTCAGCGCCCGCACGCGCGCTTCCTGACGGGGCACGGTCGGCAGAAGGAAGGTCATCGGACCGTTGCGGGAAACAAGCTCCTGCACGGTCTCGCCATAGATCGGCAACAGCCTGGTCACCTCGGCTGAACGCGATCCCGGCAAAAGCAGGATCGTCCGCTGTTGCGATGGCACAGGGTCGGCCAGGCGTTCGGCGCGCCGCCGGCGGGTGTCCAGCAATGCCGGGTCAGCGGCCAGCCTGTGGCCGACGAAGGTCGTCTGCGGCCCGCCAAGCCGCTTCATCACATCCGGCTCGAACGGCAGGACGGCAAGCACATGGTCGACATAGGCGAGCATGTCGCGGGCGCGGTATTCCTTCCACGCCCAGACGCTCGGGCAGACATAGTTGACGACGGGCAGATCCGGCAACGCCGCACGGACCCGCTTTGCAACACGATGGGTAAAATCGGGGCTGTCGATGATAAGCAGTAGGTCCGGCCTGGCATCGATGATCGCCTGCGCCGTCTCGCGAATGCGCCGGATCAGCTTCGGCAACCGTGCTATCACCTGGGTGAAACCCATGATCGACAGCTCGGAATAGTCGAACAGAGACACGAGGCCTTCCGCTTCAAGTCCTTCGCCGCCGACCCCGAGGAGCTCGACCGGCCCGCCATACTGCCGCTTCAGCGCGGCGATGAGGTCCGCACCGAGCAAATCCCCCGACACTTCCCCGGCAATGACGGCGATTTTCAATGTCACATCACACCTCCGGGAAGACCGCGGTCGATACCGCAGACGAACAGCCCGGCCGCATCGGCCGCTGCCATCACTTCATCGCGTTGGAGGACGAGCGCCCTGCCCGCTTCGATGGCGATGCCGGCCAGCCCCGCCTTCGCGGCATTCTCGACCGTGGAAACGCCGATGGACGGCAAATCGGCGCGCATCTCCTGTTGCGTCTTGCAGATCTTGACCAGGACGCCGCGTCGGCGCGCCGAAATACGCCCCTGAGCGCGAAGCTCCGCCACCCGCTCCAGCATCTGGTCGGTACCTTCCACGCCTTCGAGCGCCACGATCCGTCCGCCGACGCTGACAGCGCCTTGCCCGACGTCGAGAACGCCGAGCATGTCCGCGGCGTTCGCGGCCTGCTTGATATCGCGGAGATCGTGATCGTTCGGCCGGTTTTTGCCGATCGGCCCAACGCTCGCCAGAAGATCCGGAGCGATGTCGTGTGCGCCCAGTACCTGCCAGCCATTGGCCTCGAGCAACTGGATCACCATGCGCAGAACGGTGTCGTCGCCCCCGGAGAGCAATGTTCGAATGACCGACGGCATTTTCACCAGGGAGCGGAAGGTCGGGCGCACGTCGCGCCACTCTGGCCGCCGGGCGACCGCGCCGGAAAGAACCACCCGGCTGACGCCATGTTCCCGGAAAGCGGCCGCCAGGGCAGAAAAATCGCCGATGCCGACCGTCGCATGGTCATAGCCGTGCCAGTCCTGAGCGGATTCGTTCTTCAGGGCGGCGATAAACGGGTTTTCACCCGCGCGGCGCGCCGCCTCGGCAATGTAGAATGGCAAAAGGCCGCTTCCGGCGATGATCGCCAGGCGGCCCTTTTCCGTTCGGCTTCCTGCAGCCACAGAGCTCAGCCTTTCTGCCCCCGGTTCGGCGAGGACAGGGCGCGGTCGCTCTCGGCCGCGATGAAATCAAGGATTTCCATCACTTCCTTGCAGTCGGCGAATTCATCGCGAATTGCAGCGGCATTCGCCCGCGCCGATCCCGTGCCATCGAAGATGCGCTTGAAGGCGCGGCGAACGACATGGATGACCGAGCGATCGATGCCGGCGCGGGTCATGCCGACGACGTTCAGGCCGCCGAGAATCCCCGGATTTCCGTTCAGCATGCCATACGGGATGACGTCATAGCTGACCGCCGACAGTCCGCCGATGAAGGCCTGCCGGCCGATGCGGGTAAACTGGTGAACGGCGCAGCCGCCACCGAGAATCACCCGGTCCTCGACCGTCACATGCCCGGCGAGCATGACGTTGTTCGACATGATGACGTTGTTGCCGATACGGCAGTCATGCGCCACGTGCGAATTCGCGAGGAACAGGTTATTATTGCCGACGATCGTGGTGCCGCCTGCATCCTTGGTACCGGTATTGATCGTAACGCCTTCGCGGAAGGTGCAGTTTTCGCCGACGACCAGTGTGGTTTCCTCGCCGCCATGGTGCACGCTCTGCGGATCGCCGCCAATGACCGCCATCGGGAAAATCTTCGTTCCCTTGCCGATCGTCGTCCGGCCGGTAACCACGACATGGGTCAGCAACTGAACGTTATCGCCAAGCGTGACCTTGGGCCCGACATGGCAGAATGGCCCGACAATCACATTCTCACCGATCGTGGCGCCGTCCTCGACGTACGCCATCGGGTGAATGCGGGCACTTGCGGCAATGCTAGTCATGCTTCGTCCTTGCGTACGATCATTGCGCCGATGTCGGCTTCGGCAACCAGGGCGCCGTCAACCCGTGCGTCGCAATGGAACTTCCAGATATTACCGCGTTGCTTCTGCTTCTGCACATGAAACTCGACTCGGTCGCCTGGAACGACCGGCTTGCGGAAACGCGCATTGTCTATTGTCATGAAGTAGACCAGATTGCCGGTCTGACCATCCTTGCGGGCGCAAATCGCGCCGGCCGTCTGGGCCATGCCCTCGACCAGCAGCACGCCCGGCATGATCGGGGACTCGGGAAAATGACCGGTGAAATGCGGCTCGTTGGCAGTGACGTTCTTGATGCCGATCGCCGAATTGTCGCCGTCGATCTTGATGATCTTGTCGACCAACAGGAACGGATAACGATGCGGCAGAAGCTTCATGATCTCGAGGATATCCGCCGAGCCGAGTTCCGTCTTGTTTTCATCAGTCATTTTTGCCCTCCGTTTTCTTTGCACGGCTGCCCGACCGGGCCACTACTTCCGCCATTTCTCGCAGAAAATCCTTCAAAGGCCGCGCCGGCACGCCGCCATAACGCTCGCCCGGCGGCACGTCGGCAACGACACCGCTCATTGCAGCAATCTGCGCACCGTCGCCGATGGTGATATGTCCATTGACGCCTGCAGCGCCGCCGATCATCACGCCATTGCCGATCCGGGCGCTGCCCGCGATGCCGACCTGGCTGACGATGCCGCAATGGCGGCCGATCCGCACGTTGTGACCGATCTGGACGAGGTTGTCGATCTTGGTGCCCTCGCCGATCACCGTGTCATCCATGGTGCCGCGGTCGATGGTGGTGTTCGCACCGATCTCGACATTGTCCTGGATGATGACGCGACCGATCTGCACGATCTTCAGCATGCCGCGCGGGCCCGGCGCATAGCCGAAGCCATCCTGGCCGATGCGCGCACCGTTATGGATGATCACGCCATTGCCGACGAAAGCGCTGAGTACGCTCGCGCCCGCGGCGATCGTGCAATCCCGGCCGATCTTCACGTCCGAGCCGATCGTCGCGCCGGCGCCGATGCGGGTACCCGAGCCGATCTCCGCGCCTGCCCCGACAACCGCCATCGGTTCCACGATGACGTTGGCCTCGAGGCGCGCTGTCGGATCGACATAGGCAGCCGGAGAAATGCCGTCAGTGGTCGAGGTGATCGGTGACGGCCGCATGGCCTTCGGATGCAGCAGGGCGCCGGCCATGGCAAACGCCGTATGCGGCGCCTTGCTCAGCAGAACGGGAATGCGTGGCGGGATGAGCGATTGCAGTGCCTTGTCGCACAGGATCGCCGAAGCCTCGCAGGTCTCCAGATCTTCACGGTTTCGGCGGGTCAGGACATAGCAAAGATCGCCTTCCTTTGCCCGCGCTACAGGGGCAACGGAACGAATCAGTCGATCGCCCGCGCTTTCATCAACGAGTTCCGCCCCAAGACGGAGCGCAAGGTCTTCCAACCTCACGCCTTCATGGGGCGGGAAAAAGGTATCGTATTCCATCAGCCTAAGCTCCAGAACGGTTCAAAGTCCGCAGTTCTGGACTGCCAATATCAGAATTGGTTCGAAATGCCGAACCGGAAACGCTGTTCCTTGTCAAAATCTTCCTTGACGACCGGAATAGCGTAGTCGAAGCGCAGCGGACCGAAGGGCGACGCCCAGATCACGCTGGCGCCGAGAGACGCACGCAGCGAGGCGCTGGTACCGTCAACTGTGCCCGAGGTAACCTTGACCTTGTTGCCGTAGAGCGTACCCGCATCGGCAAATACCGCACCGCGCACACCGATGTCTTCCGGGATACCCGGCATCGGGAAGCTGGCCTCAGCCGAAGCGGTGAAGTAGGTCGTACCACCGAGCGCGTCGCCATTGTTCATGCGCGGGCCGATACCGGCGCTCTCGAAGCCGCGGATTTCACGACCGCCGATCATGAACTGGTCGAAGACCATCAGGCTGTCGTCCGTCGGCACCACGTAACCGGCACCGACCGAAATCGAGCCGATGATGTCGGCGTCGTCCGACAGCGTGTGGTAGTAACGCGCCTTACCATAGAGCTTGTAGAAGTCGGCGTCGCCGCCAAGACCTGCAAACTCGTGCGTGAACGTCGCGTAGATGCCTTCACGTGCCAGCGTCATGCTGTCGAGCGTGTTGTAGGTGAGCGTCTGCGAGATCGACGACAGAACCCACGGGCTGTTTTCGACCAGCTGGCGGTATGGTTCGGACAGGTTGTCATCGACATTCCAGTCGCCGGTGCCATCGTAACGCATCTGCTTGTAGTTGTAGCGGAACGTCGTGCCCAGGTCTTCGGTGATCGGCGCGGTGACGCGCAGCGAGAAGCCGGTTTCCTCGTAATCGTAGAAATCTTCGTTCGAGCTCTCGTTGCGGAAGATATCGAAGCCTGCCGCCAGACGATAGCCGAGGAAGTAGGGCTCGGTGAACGAGATGCTGTAGGTACGGGCATCGTGCGCGCCGCCACCGGCAGCAACGCGAATGTACTGGCCGCGACCGAGGAAGTTCTTTTCCTCAACGGAGGCTTCGAGAACGAAACCACCCTCGTTGCCGGTCGAGTAACCGGCACCGATGCCGAACGAACCGGTCGGCTGATCCTCGACGTCGACGATCACGACGACGCGGTCGGACGCGCTGCCCGGAGCAGTCGTGATGTTGACCTTGGTGAAGTAACCGAGGGCCTCGAGACGACGCTTGGCGCTGGCGATCATTTCCTGATTGAAGGCATCGCCTTCGCTCATATCGAATTCGCGACGAATGACGAAGTCACGCGTACGAGTGTTGCCGCGAATCTCGATGCGCTCGACATAGGCGCGCTCACCCTGGTCGACGAGGAAGTCGACGCCGATGGTGTTGGTTTCGAAATTACGGTTGCCGCGAGGAGTCACGCGGGCAAACGGATAACCAGCAGCGGCAACGCGCTTGGAAATCGCTTCCATCGTGTCCTGCACATCCTTGGCGCGATAGGTCTCGCCGGAACGCGCCTCGACGAGAACCTTCAGGTCGTCCGCATTGACGCCCTCGACGGTCGATTCGACCTGGACGTCGCCGAACGTGTAGCGCTGACCCTCATCGACGGTGATGGTGATCGTGTATTCGTTGCTGGCTTCGTCCAGCACCGCGTCCGTCGACACGACCCGGAAGTCGGCATAGCCGCGGTTGTAATAGAACTGGCGCAGAGCTTCCTCGTCGACGCGCAGCTTGTCTTCGTTGTAGACGTCCTTGCGGGTCAGGAACGACAGGAAGTTCGATTCCTTGGTGTTGAGAACGGACTCCAGACGGCCATTGCTATAGACATTGTTGCCAACGAAGTTGATCCGGCCGATCTTCGTACGCTCACCCTCGTTGATGACGAACGCAAGGTTCACGCGACCGTTGCCGACCGGAACTACCTGGGTCGTTACTTCGACGTCGCTGCGGCCGATCTGCGCGTAGGCTTCGCGGATCGTCTGGATATCACCCTGGATCTGCGCTTCCGTGTAAGGACCGTTCGAACGGGTCTGGACGATTGCCTGAAGCTTGTCATCCTTGATCTTGCGGTTGCCGTTGAAGACCACCTGGTTGATCAGGTTGGCTTCCGAAACCGTAACGACAAGCGTGCCGCCGGATACGCCGATTCGGACGTCGGAGAAGTAACCGGTTCCATAGAGACGCTTTACCGATGCATCGATGTCAGCATTCGTAAAAGACCGACCTGGTTCAATCGTGATGTTTGCACGCACGACATCGGCACCGACCCGGTCGGCACCGCGCACATCAACCCGCTGGACAACAGCAGCCTGAGCAGCAGTCGCACTCAACAGCGTAGCAACACCAGCACTCGAAGCAACAACACCAGCAGACAGCGCGACCGCCGATACCGCGTTCAAAAACTTTGAACCAGCCTTCATTTCACTTCTTACCTTTTTTTCGTTGTCCCGAAGCGAAGCTCCCCGACTCCGGCCACGTGTGTCGTTTTACCCGCTTTTCCCCCACAAACAAGGGATCGGGTTAATTTCTGTTTACTTCAATTCCAAGAGTGGCCCAATCGCCACTACGCAATGCGAATATCGTAAACAATCCGTAACTTACTTGGCGTGCCGATCGTTACCCGAGCAGCATGCTAATGTCATTCCAGGTTGCGAATACCATGAGCGACAACACCATGGCCAACCCGATACGGAAGGCAATCTCCTGTGCGGCAGGCCCCACCGGTTTCCCCCGAATTGCTTCAACGGCATAAAACATAAGGTGGCCGCCATCAAGTACCGGCACCGGCATTAGATTGAGAAGTCCAATAGAAACAGAAAGAACGGCTGCAAGCTGAAGCACTGCTGCCACACCCAGCGTCGCCATTTGTCCCGAAGCCTGGGCCACGCGAATCGGCCCGCCAAGCTGATCCGCCTTCATGTGCCCGGTCACGAGATTGCCGAGATAGTCGAAAGTGCCGGTGACGATGTACCAGCTCTGGCGCGCGCCCTCGCCGATTGCCTCGAGCGGACCATAGCTCACCATCCGGAAATTGCCGGCATCCTGATTTGTGACGATGCCGATGATCCCCGCTTCAAGCTTGTTGCCGAACTGGTCGGTCAACTCGGTGCGCTTCGGCACCATCGGCAGGTCGAGGCGCTCGCCCTTCCGCTCCACGGTCACGACGATCGGCTGCTCGGGACGCACGCTGACATAGCGGCGAACGTCGTCAAAGGTCTTGACCTTGTAACCGTCGATTGCCAGGAGCAGGTCTCCGGGCAGGACGCCGGCCTCGGCAGCCGCACTGTCGGGCTTTACCTCGGCCACGACAGGATCGGCGATCTGGCGACCGTAGATGCTGAACAGCACCGCAAAGATCGCAATGGCGAGAATGAAGTTGGCAATCGGGCCGGCGGCCACCGTCGCGGCGCGCTTCCAAAGCCGCGCCCCGGCAAAGCTCCGCGCCTTCTCTTCGGCCGACATCCCGGCAAGTCCGTCAACGTCGGGCTTGCTCGAGGCATCGCCGTCGCCGAAGAAGCGTACATAGCCGCCGAGCGGAATGGCCGAAAGTTTCCAGCGTGTGCCGTGCTTGTCCGTGAACCCGGCAATTTCCGGACCGAAACCGACCGAAAAGGCGAGGATCCTGATGCCGGACCAGCGCCCCACCAGATAATGCCCCATCTCATGCACGAAAACGAGCAAGGACAGCACCAGGATGAATGGCAGGATGTAGCCGATCAGGAAACTCATGGTCTAAACCAGTCCAATCTATTGTAGGTCCCGGTTCCTCCTCCGCCCTTAGAGGCCGAGCAGGATACCTCCGAGAGATGTCAATGGATCGCCGCCCGAGGCAGCACGTCCAACGGTCAGTAGGAACGCTGCAAAACAGGCGAAAACAAGTCCGTCAACCCGATCCATGACGCCGCCATGACCCGGTATCAGGCGGCTGGAATCCTTCACGCCAAAGCGACGCTTGATGAAGGATTCGAACAGGTCGCCAATCTGGCTGGCGACAGACAGAAGCAGTGCGATACCCGCGATCCAGAAACCGATCTGCGGGAAATACAGAAGCGCCACGGCACTGCCGGCGACGATGCCGGACACCGTTCCGCCGATTGCGCCCGACCATGTCTTGCCGGGCGAGATCTTCGGCGCCAGCTTCGGGCCGCCGACGGCGCGACCGACGAAATAAGCCAGAATATCGGTTGCCCAGACGACCGCAAAAACGAAAAGCATCGCGACAAGACCGACGGCATCGTCGCCACGAATGGTCGCCAGCGAAACGCCGGAAAGCCCGGCGTAGAATATCCCGCCCGGCAACCACCAACTGCCCTTCCTGCGCCAGTAAACCAGAACCGCCGTCAGCGCCGTGAAGCCAAGGAGAAGGAAAATCGCGTAGTCGAACTCGCCCAGAACCGTAGCCGCCGCCACCAAGACGGCACTGAGCCAGCCCAGCGCATTCCCCTGGAAATCCGCGTCGGCGAGTTTCGTGATCGTCGACCATTCGTAATAGACGAGAAGCGTGATCAGGCCGGCAAACAGCCGGAAGGCGATGCCGCCATACCAGGTCGCGCCCAGCACGATCACCGCAAGCACGATCCCGGACATGATCCGGAGCTTCAGTTCCTCACTCATTTTGAACTCGCTACCTTGCTTGAGGAGGAGAGACCGCCAAAACGGCGGTCGCGCGCGGCATAGCGCTGCAGCGCACCAATGAACAGTTCCCGATTGAAGTCGGGCCAGAAATCCGGAACGAACATCAGTTCCGAATAGGCTGCCTGCCACAACAGGAAGTTCGACAGCCGTTCCTCGCCGCTCGTGCGGATGATCAGGTCCGGATCAGGAATGTCGTGGGTATCCAGATTGGCGTCGATCAGCCCGCAATCGATGCTATCAGCGTCGAGGCGCCCCTCTGCGACTTCGGTCGCAAGACGCCTCACCGCACGGACGATTTCGTCGCGCGAACCGTAGTTGAAGGCGATGACCAGGGTCAGCGCCGTATTGTTCCGGGTGGTTTCCTCCGCCTCGAGAAGCAGAGGAAGGATGTCGCCGCGCAGGTTGCTGCGATCGCCGATGATCCGGATCCGGACGTTCTCGCGGTGCAGGTCCGCGAGATCGCGACGCACGAAGGCCTTCAGCAAGCCGAGGAGATCGGCGATCTCGTCTTCGGGGCGCCGCCAGTTCTCCGAGGAAAATGCATAGAGAGTGAGATACTTGACTCCCAGTTCCCCCGCCGACCGGACAATTTCACGCACCGTCTCGATACCCTTGCGGTGGCCGGCGCCACGCGGCAATCCGCGCGCATTGGCCCACCGCCCGTTGCCATCCATGATGATGGCAACATGATCCGGTACTGCAGTAAGAGCGTTGTGTGACATATGGGGTCCGGTGAGAATCGACGGGAAAACGAAGTCCAGTTCCAAACTCAGACCTGCATGATTTCCTTTTCCTTCTCCGCAAGCAAGCGGTCGACCTCGGAAATCGTGTCGTCGGTCATCTTCTGAACCCTGTCCGACTGGGCGCGGGCATCGTCCTTGCCGATATCACCATCCTTCTCGGCTTTTTTGAGATCGTCCATGCCATCGCGGCGAACGTGACGCACGGCAACCTTTGCCTTCTCGGCATAGTCATGGGCAACCTTGACCAGCGAACGGCGGCGCTCCTCGTTCAGTTCGGGAAGCGGGATGCGCAGGTTCTGGCCGTCGATGATCGGATTCAGGCCGAGGTTCGATTCGCGAATGGCGCGATCGACCGCACCGACCATCTGCTTGTCCCAGACCGATACGCCGAGCATGCGCGGCTCCGGCACGGTGATGTTGGCAACCTGGTTGAGCGGCACGCGCGAACCATAGGCGTCCACCGTCACGGGATCGAGCACGTTGGCCGAAGCGCGACCGGTGCGCAGCGACGCGATGTCATGTTTAAATGCATTGATAGCGCCTTCCATGCGACGCTTCAGGTCCTGCAGGTCAATACCTTCGCTCATAATTCTTTACTCCCGTCTGTCATGGCGACCGGCGTTCGAGGAACCGGCACCGCTCGTGTCAGTTGTCGGTTACGATGGTCTTACGGCCACCGCCCGTCAAGATTTCAGCAAAACCACCCTTTTCATGGATGGAGAATACGATGATCGGAATCGAATTTTCGCGCGCGAGAGCAACGGCGGCCACGTCCATGACGGCGAGCCCCTTCTCCAGCACCTCGCTGTGGGTCAACTGTTCGAAGCGGGTCGCATCCGGAACCTTCTTCGGATCGGCGGAATAGATGCCGTCGACCTGCGTACCCTTGAAGATCGCTTCCGCACCCATTTCGGCGGCGCGCAGCGCCGCGGCAGAATCGGTGGTGAAGAACGGGTTGCCGGTACCACCGGCAAAGATCACCACGCGTCCCTGCGAAAGGTGATGCTCGGCGCGACGCTGCGAGAAGCTTTCGCAGAGTTCCGGCATCGCAATGGCGGAAAGCACCACCGTTTCAACGTCGAGCTTGCGCAGCGACGTCGCGAGCGCAAGCGCGTTGATGACCGTTGCCAGCATGCCCATGTGGTCGCCGGTCACGCGGTCGCCGCCCTTCGAGGCCACGGCCACGCCACGGAAGATGTTACCGCCGCCGACCACCACGCCGACCTCCACGCCCATGTTGCGCGCTTCGGCGATATCCGAAGCGATGCGGTCCGCCACCGCAACGTCGATACCGAAACCCTGCCCGCCCATCAGGGCCTCGCCGGAAGCCTTCAGGAGCACGCGCTTGTAGAGTGGCTGTGGTGTCATATCGTTTCGTTTCCTCGTATTCAGGCGCGTGCCACGTCGACTGCATCCTTGGGGGCGGAACGTGCAAACGCGAAGTCAAAATTTTCGGGAGCCAGCGTGAGCATGCCCTTTTGGCGCGCACGGCTCTATATTTGTTGCCGGATACACGAAGGGCATCGCGTTGTCACGCGATGCCCGATGATTTCCCCTGAATGGGTAAGCAATCAGCCCTTGGCGGCAGCTGCAACTTCGGCTGCGAAGTCCGATTCTTCCTTCTCGACGCCTTCGCCGAGCAGGAGACGGGCCATGCCGGTCACTTCGATCGGAGCGCCAGCGAGCTTTTCAGCGTCCTTGACGGCCTGGCCGACGGTGATTTCCGGGTTGATGACGAAGGACTGCGACAGCAGCGCGACTTCCTCGAAGAACTTGCGCATGCGGCCTTCGACCATCTTCTCGATGATGTTTTCCGGCTTGCCGGATTCGCGCGACTGCTCGATGAAGACGTTGCGCTCGCGCTCGGCGACAGCAGCGTCGACTTCCTCGGCGCGGATCGCCAGCGGGTTGGTCGCCGCGATGTGCATGGCAACCTGGCGGCCGATCGAGGTCAGCACTTCCTTGTCGCCGACCGACTTCAGCGCAACGAGAACGCCGAGCTTGCCGATGCCGTCGCCGGCAGCGTTGTGGATGTAGGTGGCAACGACGCCGTGCTCGACTTCGAGAAGGGCGGCGCGACGCAGGGTCATGTTTTCGCCGATGGTGGCGATCGCGTCCTTGATCGTGTCGGCGACCGACTTGCCGGTTGCCGGATAGGTCGCAGCAGCGATAGCGTCGACGGTGCCGTCGGTGGTCAGGGCAACGTTGGCGACGCCACGGACGAGATCCTGGAAGGCATCGTTACGGGCAACGAAGTCGGTTTCGGAGTTGAGCTCGACGACGACTGCCTTGTGGCCGGCGCCGGCGATGCCGATCAGGCCTTCGGCTGCGGTACGGCCGGACTTCTTGTCGGCCTTGGCGATGCCCTTGGCGCGCAGCCAGTCGATTGCGGCTTCGATGTCACCGTTGTTTTCGGTCAGAGCCTTCTTGCAGTCCATCATGCCTGCGCCGGACTTTTCGCGCAGTTCCTTCACCAATGCAGCAGTGATTTCAGCCATTGTTTGCCTCTTGTCGGTTCGTTCGGTGCACGGCGGCCCGCAAGCGGACGCGGCACCCGTATTGGGGGCGAAGTGTACCCGGAAGTGTGACAGCGTGATGAACACCGCCTCCACCACGATTTTTGGGGCGGGTGCTCTGGCGAGGACCATGCCTCGTCAATCCTGCGCCTCAAAACAGGGCAAGGCCGCCGAATCATGAATTCGAAAACGGCCTTGCCTGATACTCAAAATGAAATGCGGACCGCTTTCGCGCTCCGCATCCCAGCCTTATCAGGCGTTCGACTCTTCCAGAGCCGGCTCGGCGATAACTTCCTCGGAAGCGCCAAGATCACGGCCCGAAGCGCCCTGCTGACGCGCGATGCCGTCGATGGCAGCGCGAGCGATGAGGTCGCAGTAAAGAGCGATTGCGCGCGACGCGTCGTCGTTACCCGGGATCGGGAAGTCGATCGCATCCGGATCGCAGTTCGAGTCGATGATCGCAACGACCGGAATGCCAAGACGCTTGGCTTCGTCGATCGCGATCTTTTCCTTGTTGGTGTCGATGATGAACATCAGGTCCGGCGTGCCGCCCATGTCGCGGATACCGCCGAGAGCCTTGTCCAGCTTCTCGCGTTCGCGCTCGAGGTTCAGGCGCTCCTTCTTGGTGAAGCCGGAAGCTTCAGAAGCGAGAATCTCGTCGAGCTTGCGCAGGCGGGCGATCGAGTTCGAGATGGTCTTCCAGTTGGTCAGCATGCCGCCGAGCCAGCGGGAGTTGACGTAGTACTGGGCCGAACGCTTTGCGGCGTCGGCAATGATTTCGGAAGCCTGACGCTTGGTGCCGACGAACAGCACGCGGCCGCCGCGAGCGACGGTGTCGGAAACGACCTGAAGGGCCTTCGACAGCATCGGAACGGTCTGGGCCAAGTCGATGATGTGGATGTTGTTGCGATCGCCGAAGATGTACGGCTTCATCTTCGGGTTCCAGCGGTGGGTCTGGTGGCCGAAGTGAACACCAGCTTCGAGAAGCTGACGCATGTTGAAATCAGGCAATGCCATGCCTTTGTCTCCTTTTCCGGTTGAACCTCCGCAAGGCCAACAGCACCTCTTTCGAGGTGCCACCGGGCGGAAAGGCCCGGATTTCTCCCGGACGCTCCCAAGCCTCACGTGTGGAATGCTGGTGCCCTTATCCTTCCTGACCGGCAAAATCAAGCGAGAAGAGCCTTACTGGTCGCATTTTAGCCAAGGCGCGCCCGCCGCACCGTCAGGTGCAGCCCTTGTTTTCGAGCAGTTCGAGTTTCTTCAGACGTCCGGTCAGGACGAAATCGCCGTAGTCCATGGTCAGGTCGCGGGTGATGCCGTTCTCGTAGAGCTTGAACGACATGCGGTAGATCGGCGTGGCGTCCGCGGTGTTGTCATCGTTGAAATAGGCAATCGTCACGGGCCAGTAGGCCGACTTGCCGAGAACGCCGGCGACCCGGGTTTCGGCATCGTCACTGCTCGGCGTCTTCTTGTTGCCGACGACGGTCGTGGTCAGCAGCGTCTGGTCGCCGTTGTCGGAGCCATCGAAGATGCGCGATTCGAAGATTTTCTTGCCCTGCTTGGCATGATCGATCACCTCGAGCATGTGCTCGGTGGGGAACCGGCTCGCGGCCAGCTCGACCTCGCGCTTGGACGGCTCGCTCAGATCGACCTTGACGCTGTCGTTCACTTCGCGGGCGTTGCCCTTCACTTCCTTGTCGAGTTGCTCGTCCGTGAACGACTTCGTCTGGAAGCGGAATATGCCGGCCTTCACATCCTCGAAACTGTTGGTCTGCTGGTCCGTCACCCGCCTGTCGTCACCGGTATCGATCTGGGTGACGAAGCGGAACTTGGTCGTGTAGCCGGTGCATTCCGCGCCGTCGAACTCGTAGACCATGCGGCCGGACATGCCGGCAATCCCCGAACGCTCGGACGCATCCTTGAGTTCGAGATCATAAACCGCTCGATGAGGTATGAGGCCGCTCGCAGCCGCTGCCTGTGCACCCCCCGCCGCCAAGCAGATCGCGCCGGCGCTTGCGAGAAGAACAGCGGCAAAGCTCGACCGAAACATACAATATCTCCTGTTGCACTCGGCGCCGATGTTATAAGAACCGATACGACCGAAACGAGGCGCTCTTGCGTTGATAGCAAGATTTTTTGGAAGTTTACAACGAAAGTGGGAGTTCAACATGTCTGAAACCATCGAGCACCGTCTGAAAGAGCTGGGGATCGCCCTTCCGGAAGCGGCAACGCCGGCAGCCAACTACGTTTCCTATGTCATCAGCGGGAATCACCTGTACCTTTCGGGCCAGCTGCCGATCGAGAACGGCAAGATCGCAGTGACCGGCCTGCTCGGCCGTGATGTCGACGTTGCCGGTGGCCAGCGCGCCGCCGAACTCTGCGCCATCAACATCCTGGCCCAGGCAAAGGCCGCGCTCGGTGGCGACCTCGGCCGCATCAAGCGGGTGGTCAAGCTCAACGGCTTCATCGCCTCGATGCCGTCGTTTACCGAACAGCACCTGGTGATGAACGGCGCCTCGAACCTGATCGCCAATGTCCTCGGCGAGCCCGGCAAGCACGCCCGTGCCGCGGTAGGCATGGCAGCGCTGCCGCTCAACGCCGCCGTCGAGGTCGACGCGATCATGGAAATCTCGGCATGACAACGCCCGACTGGCTGACGAAACAGCCAATCGCCCATCGTGGCTATCACGATATGAACAAGGCGATATGGGAAAATACGCTTTCGGCATTTTCCCGGGCGGTCGAGGCAGGCTATGCCATCGAGTGCGATCTGCAATATGCCGCTGACGGCGTTCCGGTGATCTTCCACGACGACGACCTGCAGCGGCTCTGCAACATCCCCGGCGACGTTCGCGAGCGCACCAGTGCCGAACTGGCACTGCTGTCGGTCGGCGGCACCAGGGACAAGGTGCCGACGCTTCGCCAGCTTCTCGATCTCGTCAAGGGCCGCGTGCCGCTGGTCATCGAACTCAAAGGCCGCAAGGGCGACGACGACGGTTTTGCCGCCGCCGTGCTCGACACGCTCGAGGGCTACAAGGGCCCCGTGGCGCTGATGAGCTTCGATCACTGGCTGCTGAAGGACCTGAAGGAACTGGATTGCCCCTACCCCGTCGGCCTGACGGCGGAAGGCGACGATCCCGAAACCTTCTTCCAGCACGACGAGGCCATGCATCTTGGCCTCGACTTTATCTCCTATCACTACGGCCATCTGCCGAACCCGTTCGTCACCGCCCAGCGAGCACGCGGCATTCCCGTGATCACCTGGACGGTACGAGACGACAAGGCGCGCGAACACACCTTCGCCAACGCCGACCAGATGACCTTCGAGGGGTTCGATCCGGTCGCATAACTGCCTTCACACAAGGCCGCTATTTGACCACGATCATCGGCACACTTCGAAAAAGGCAGGGCGGTGAAAGTCGCCCTGCCAGTTCGGGAAAGCGCAACGAAGGGCGTCATCTCACCCCATGACCACCAGCGAACATTCGATTACCATCGAACGATCCTTCACGGCGATCGCGCCGCAAAGGTGGAACACGTTGCATGGCGCCTCGAGGAAGGCCGGGCCCAGCGCCTACAACCCCTTTGTCTCCTGGGCCTTCCTGTCGGCGCTCGAGGAGTCCGGCTCGGCATCGCAGCGCACCGGATGGCTTGGCAATCATCTTCTCCTGGAGGCCCCCGACGGTACGCTTGTCGGCGCAATTCCCTGCTACCTCAAAAACCACAGCCAGGGCGAATATGTCTTCGACCACGGCTGGGCCGACGCCTTCGAAAGGGCGGGCGGACGCTACTACCCCAAACTGCAGGCCGCCGTGCCCTTCACGCCGGCAACCGGTCCGCGGCTCCTCACCCCGTCGAGCGACCACATGGACGAGAAACGCCACGCCCTCGCCGCAGGTCTCCGCCTGGTGACAGAGCACCTCGGCGCCTCGTCGGCGCATGTCACCTTCGTGCCGCCCGATGAAATGGCGATCCTCGAGGAAGAGGGCTACCTGCACCGCACCGACCAGCAGTTCCATTTCATCAATGCCGGCTACGCCAATCACGACGCATTTCTCGAAACCCTCGCCTCGCGCAAGCGGAAGGCGCTGAAAAAGGAACGCCGCGCCGCGCTCGAAAACGGCATCACCGTCGACTGGCTGACCGGGCGCGACCTCACGGAAGACGTCTGGGACCAGTTCTTCGCCTTCTACATGGATACCGGCAGCCGCAAATGGGGCCGCCCCTACCTGACGCGAACCTTCTATTCGCTGATCGGCGAGCGCATGCCTGAGGACATCCTGCTGATCATGGCGAAGCGCGGCGGTCGCTATATCGCCGGCGCCATCAACTTCATCGGCGGCGATGCGCTCTATGGACGCCACTGGGGCTGCATCGAAGACCACCCTTACCTGCATTTCGAGGTCTGCTATCACCAGGCGATCGATTTCGCGCTGGAGAAGGGGCTGGCTCGCGTCGAGGCCGGCGCCCAGGGCGAACACAAGCTGGCTCGCGGCTATGTGCCGGTGACCACCCATTCCGCCCACTACATCGCCCATGCCGGGCTTCGGCGTGCCGTCGCGAGCTATCTCGAGCGCGAACGCCTCGACATTGCCGAGATCGGCGAAGTCCTCGATGACCACAGCCCCTTTCGCAAGGGAGAGCGGCAGCAACGCTGAAGTGCACCCTTGATCGCGCCGGGCAACCGGGCCTAAACAACGAGAAACGAACGAGGAGATTCCGACATGAGCAGTGCCGCCTATGACAGCAACAACATCTTCGCCAAGATCCTGCGCGGCGAGATTCCGTCGCACCGGGTCTACGAGGACGACGATGCTCTGGTGATCATGGATGCGATGCCGCAGGCTCCGGGCCACACGCTGGTGATCCCGAAGGCCTCGTCGCGCAATCTGCTCGATGCCGATCCGGCAACGCTGTCGAAGGTCATGCCGATCGTACAGAAGATTGCCAACGCAGTGCAGGAAGCCTTCGAGGCCGACGGCGTCTTCATCGCCCAGTTCAACGAGCCTGCGGCCGGGCAGACGGTGTTCCACCTGCACTTCCACGTCATTCCCCGCCACGCCGCCAATCCCCTGAAGCCGCACTCCGGCCAGATGGAAGACGGCGCGGTCCTCGCCGCCAATGCGGAGAAGATCAAGGCAGCGCTTTAGAACCCGAGCAGGTATAGGCCGGCAGCCAGAAGGGCGAGCGAGGTCAGCACTCCGACCAGCACCTTCTGGCCCGATGCCAGGAATGCGGCAAAGCCCAGCGCCGCCGCACCCAGCCGCAACCACAGCGGCGAGGCCTCGAGACTTCCTGTCGGAAAAACGATCAGCTTCGCAGTCACCGCCATCACCAGCGCAGTGGCGACTGCCCTCACCCAGTGCAAGGCCTCGGAATCCTCATTAAGCCTGCTGCCGGCAAGTACACCCATCCAGCGCCAGAAATCGGTCGCGAGCCAGCCGGCCACGAGGATGAAGATATAGGGCCACCACTCCGCGATATTCATCGTCCGCCAGCCTCCCCGATTGCAGCCATGCGCCGGCGCCTGACATGCCGGTCGATGAGGTAGGCGAGCGTACCGCCTCCCACGCCGGCGATCAGGATGTCGAACCCCGGGGCGACCACCGCAAGCAGCGGTCCGCCGATCACACCGACGACAAAGGCGATCCGCACGACCGAATGGTGCGCAGTCGCCCAGATCGAGGCGACGAAATAGACCGGTGTCAGGAAATAGAGAGCGCCGGCAACGATCGGCGGAAAAGACGCCACCAGCCCGTAACACAGGCCGACGAGCAGCGTGTTTACCAGCACCATGGTGAGACCGAAGCCGGTAAAATAGGTGACCCTCACCTCGCGCGGCACATCCTTGATCGTCTGCAGTGCAAACACCCAGGCCGTGATCGCAACGAAATGGGACATGACGAGCAAGCGCCACTGCGATGTGCGCGGCGTGCGCAGTTCGGGCATCAGCGAGGCGACCATCGGCATCATCCGGATCGACGAGAGCGATACGGCGAGAAAGGCGGCGGCCATATTGGCCCCGCTCGTCATCATGCCGATAAGGATCATCTTGGCCGGCAGGGCCCAGATCGTCACGGTCATGAACATCGCTTCGCCGCGGGAGATGCCCGATTCGAGCGCGAAGGCGCTGAAGCCGACGAAGGACGTCATCAGGATCACTGCCGGCAGGCTGAAAATGCCTCTCGCACCGATCCAGAACCAGCGGGATCGCGAGGCCGCCTCGATTTCGCAATGCATTGGAATTCCGTAAGGAGAACTATCGCAGGACATGGAAATGCCGGGTCGAAACCCGGCATTCATATTGTTAGCACAGACTGGTTACTTCTTTGGCACCCGGGGAACGGTTCCGCCCTTTTTCGGAGCGACCTTCGGTTCCGGCTCGGTCGTTGCCCTGGCCTTCTTCGCCGTCGTTTTCCTGGCGCGGCTCTTGGTCTTCAGCTCGCCGTCATCGTCATCGCCATCGGGATGGACGACTTCCGCCTCAGGCTTCGGCTTGATCGGCGCGGTGTCAGCGATCGCCTCGAGAAGGATACCGGTCTTGCCGTCGTCCTTCTTGCCCGTGGTCACCTTGACGACACCGCCCTTCTTCAGCTTGCCGAACAAGATCTCGTTGGCGAGCGGCTTCTTGATGTATTCCTGGATGACCCGTGCCAGCGGACGCGCGCCCATCTTTTCATCGTAACCGCGCTCGGCAAGCCAGGCGATCGCATCCTCGTGCACGTCGAAGGTGACGTTGCGCTCGGACAGCTGCGATTCCAGCTGCATGATGAACTTCTGCACGACCTGATGGATGACCTTCGTCGGCAGCGGTGCGAACGGAATGACCGCATCGAGACGGTTGCGGAACTCCGGCGTGAACAGGCGGTTGATCGCCTCCTCGTCCTCGCCGGTGCGCTTCGAGGAACCGAAGCCGATTGCGGCCTTGGCCATTTCGGAAGCGCCCGCATTGGTGGTCATGATCAGGATCACGTTGCGGAAGTCGATCTTCTTGCCGTTGTGATCGGTCAGCGAGCCGTGATCCATCACCTGCAGCAGGATGTTGAAGATGTCAGGATGCGCCTTCTCGATCTCGTCGAGCAGAACGACGCTATGCGGATGCTGATCGACGCTGTCGGTCAGCAGTCCGCCCTGATCGAAGCCGACATACCCGGGAGGTGCGCCGAGCAACCGCGAAACGGTGTGACGTTCCATGTATTCCGACATGTCGAAGCGCAGCAGTTCCACGCCGAGCGACGACGCAAGCTGCTTGGCGACTTCGGTCTTGCCGACACCGGTCGGGCCGGAGAACACATAGGCGCCGATCGGCTTGTTCGGTTCGCGAAGGCCGGCACGTGCAAGCTTGATCGAGGTCGACAGCGCCTCGATTGCCCTGTCCTGGCCGTAGACGACGGAACGCAGTTCCTGTTCGAGATTGGCAAGCACCATCTCGTCGTCCTTGGAAACGGTCTTCGCCGGGATCCGCGCCATGGTGGCGACGGTCGCCTCGATTTCGCGTTCGGTGATCAGCTTGCGACGCTTCGACGCCGGCAGCAGCATCTGCGCGGCACCGGTTTCGTCGATCACGTCGATCGCCTTGTCCGGCAGCTTGCGATCGGAGATGTAGCGCGCCGAAAGTTCGACAGCCGCCTTGATCGCGTCGTTGGTGTAGCGAAGCTTGTGGTAGTCCTCGAAATAGGGCTTGAGCCCCTTCATGATCTCGATGGCATCGTCGACCGACGGTTCGTTGACATCGATCTTCTGGAACCGGCGTACCAGCGCGCGGTCCTTCTCGAAAAACTGGCGGTATTCCTTGTAGGTCGTCGACCCGATGCAGCGGATCGCTCCCGAAGACAGCGCAGGCTTCAGCAGGTTCGAAGCATCCATGGCGCCGCCCGAGGTGGCACCGGCGCCGATGACCGTGTGGATCTCGTCGATGAACAGAACTGCGCCCGGATATTCTTCCAGTTCCTTGACCACCTGCTTCAGGCGTTCCTCGAAATCACCGCGATAGCGGGTGCCGGCCAGGAGCGTACCCATGTCGAGCGAGAAGATCGTCGCATCGAGAAGGGCATCCGGGACCTTCCCCTCGACGATGCGCTTGGCAAGCCCTTCGGCGATCGCGGTCTTGCCGACGCCCGGATCACCCACGTAGAGCGGATTGTTCTTGGAGCGACGGCACAGCACCTGGATGGTGCGGTTGACTTCGGCGTGACGGCCGATCAGCGGATCGATCTTGCCGTTCTTTGCCTTCTCGTTGAGGTTGACGCAGTAGGCCTTCAGCGCATCCTGCTGCTTCTTTGCACCGCCGTCCTCCTGTTCGCCACCGCGCGACGGCTTGCTGTCAGCATCGCTCTCCTCGACACCCCGCGGGGTACGGGTCTGCGATGCCCCCGGACGCTTGCCGATGCCGTGCGAGATGTAGTTGACCGCGTCGTAGCGGGTCATCTCCTGCTCCTGCAGGAAATAGGCTGCATGGCTCTCGCGCTCGGCAAAGATCGCAACCAGCACGTTGGCGCCGGTCACTTCCTCGCGCCCCGACGACTGGACATGGATCACCGCCCGCTGGATGACCCGCTGGAAGCCGGAGGTCGGCTTGGAGTCCTCGTCATAACCTGTGACCAGGTTGGACAGCTCGTTGTCTACGTACTCGGTTACGGTTTTGCGCAATGCGTCGAGGTTAACGTTGCAGGCGCCCATTACCGCTGCGGCGTCGGCATCGTCGATCAGCGCCAGAAGCAGGTGCTCCAGTGTCGCGTATTCGTGATGTCGTTCGTTCGCGTAGGTCAGTGCCTGATGGAGCGCCTTCTCAAGACTAGGCGAAAATGTTGGCACGTTTGGATCCTCACTTCTTTTCCATGACACATTGCAGCGGATGCTGATGCTGACGGGAGAAATCCATCACCTGGCTGACTTTCGTCTCCGCTACCTCATAGGTATAGATGCCGCACTCCCCAACGCCGTGATTGTGAACGTGCAACATGATGCGCGTGGCAGCTTCACGATCCTTCTGGAAAAAACGCTCCAGTATGTGAATGACAAATTCCATTGGGGTGTAGTCATCATTCAGCAGAAGAACGCGGTAGAGATTCGGTTTCTTTGTCTTTGCCTTCGTGCGAGTGATCACCGAGGTTCCGCGACCTGGTGCATCCCCACCCTTGTCATCGTCCTGCTGCATTGAGATCGGCACTGCGATCATCTTCATTCATTCCCCAACAATCCGGCCGGCGATGACACGAGTACGGCGTCACCGAACATCCGACTTCCTAACTTAGTTCATTCTTTGTTGATTTTAAGCCCCCTGCCTCGCACTGCAATCACAATTCCGGATTCTCACTGCCGGTTCATGCAAAAATCGTGCAGCGCGAAAGCCGCGGAATGGCTGAACAAACAAAAGGACCGGGTACGATCTGCACCCGGTCCTTTATATAGGTATTCGAACTGGCTCGCGATAGAGCCGGCTAGCTATCCGGACGATGCCGGAGCGGCCGCCTCGCCCTCAGGCCGAAGCGGTCGTCTTCGCCAGGGACGCCTCATAGGGCTTGTACACGGTCTTGGCGAGATCGGTGTACATTTCCGTAAGCTTGGTGGCCTCGGCCACGAAACCTTCGTAAGCAGCCTTGGCATAGCCGGTCTGGAGCTCGTAGGCGGTTTCCATGTTCTTGGCGCCCGAAAGCGCCTCGAAATGCGCAACACTGTCCTGCATCGACTTCTTCGAATATTCCGCAGTCTCGGCAGCAATCGCCTGGAAGCTCTTGGCAACGTCGGAATAGCTCTTCAGCACCGCGTCCATGGCTTCCTTGCCCTTCTTGTTCGCTTCGTCAAAGTTGAACATATGCTCATCCTTCCAGAGGTCTTCTGAAGCGCAAATAAATTGCAACGCACAAACGAAGTCAAGAAATTTGTGCGCCGCAACATAAGCGCCGGAAAACATGCGACAAAAAGAAAAGACCGACGGCCATGACGACCCCGGTCTTTCGGGCATTCACTGATCGCGCAAGCGAACCGTCGACTTAGAGATCGACGTCGAGGATTGCCATCGAGAAGTTGTAGGACAGGTCGCCGTCCTCATCATCGCGGAACACGATGCCGAGAAATTCGTCGCCGAGATAGACTTCGGCCGAGTCGTTCTTGCGCGGCCGCGCCTTTACGACAACCGACGGATTGAACGTGCGTTTGAAGTAGGCGTCCAGCTTCTTGATCTCATCAGGCTTCACAATTTTTCTCCATCAGCGGTTCAAAGTCGGCCGCTTGTTGCATGGGAAATCCGGCAGTGTAAAGGCCAGACGCAGGGTTATGCCCGCTGTCCACGTCAGTCGCCGGTATTGATCAACTGGTCCATCACGCGTGACGGTTCCGAGCATCCCGCCTCGCCCACTACCCGCGCGGGAACGCCGGCAACGGTCTTCTTATCCGGCACCTCCTTCAGGACGACGGAGCCGGCAGCCACCCGCGAGCAATTGCCGATCCGGATGTTGCCGAGGATTTTGGCACCGGCCCCGATCAGCACGCCATTGCCGATCTTCGGGTGGCGATCGCTGCCTTCCTTGCCGGTACCGCCGAGGGTGACGCCATGCAGGATGGAGACATTGTCGCCGATCACTGCCGTCTCGCCAACGACCAGGCCGGTCGCATGATCGAGGAAGATCCCCCTGCCGATCCGCGCTGCCGGATTGATGTCGGTCTGGAAGACGCTCGAGGAACGGCTCTGCAGATAGAGAGCGAAATCGCGCCGACCCTTGCCCCAGAGCCAGTGTGCCAGGCGGTGAGTCTGGATGGCATGGAAGCCCTTGAAATAGAGAACCGGCTCCATGAAGCGCGTGCATGCCGGGTCACGGTCATAGACCGCCTGGATGTCGACCCGCAGCACCCCGCCCCACTCCGGCCAGTCTGCCAGCATTTCCTCGAAGGTCTGGCGCAGCAGCACCGCCTGCACGTCAGGATGGTCGAGGCGCTCGCAGATCCGGTAAATGACGCAGTCCTCGAGCGAGCGATGGTTCAGAACGGTGGAATAGAGAAAGGCGGCCAGAATCGGATCCCGTTCCGCTGCCGTGCGCGCTTCCTCCCGAAGGCTGTCCCAGATCGGATCAATAGCCTTCACCTGTTCGCTGTGACGAACTTCATTTGCTGCGACCATCGCCGGTCTCCTCATTCCATTTACAATCACGAGCGGCTGTTCGAGCCTTCGTCATTGTTCCGATCGATCGGGGGCGCGGATATCGCCAAATCGCTTCAAACGCGTTCCCGCCCCGGTGTTGTTTGCATTATATAGGTCAAAGTGAAGTCAACATAAACGAGGAAATCGGAGTGCGCGCGATATGCTTTTGACAGACGACTTTGCCGACGGAAAAATCGCTGCGACATGTGCGGACGCGGTGGGGACGCTGGCTTTTGCCAACGCAGCCCGCAAGAACGCGCTCGACGCCGCCATGTGGCGGGCGGTTCCGAAGGCCCTCCATTGGCTGACAGCCGAAGCCGGAGCGCGAGTCGTCATCGTCCGTGGTGCGGGCGATCACGATTTTTCGGCCGGTGCGGACATTTCCGAGTTCGACACCGTGCGCAAGGATACCGCCACCGCGCGGATATATGAGGCGGAAAACAGCGCCGCCTTTGCCGCCGTGCGCGAATGCCCGGTCCCGACCATCGCAGCCATCCGCGGGATCTGCTTCGGTGGCGGCTTCGGCCTCGCCGCAGCCTGCGATCTGCGCATCGCCGACCAGACGGCGCGATTTTCCATACCGCCCGCCCGTCTCGGTCTCGCCTATCCCGCCGATGCAGTTGCCGACATCACCGCCTCGCTCGGCAACCAGATGGGAAAGCTCGCGCTCTTCACCGGCGCGATAATGGATGCCGAACGCATGGCCGCATCCGGCTTTCTTCTGGAGGTCACGTCACCGGATCGCCTCGAGGCGGAGGTCCTGACGCTGGCGGAGACTATTTCCGGCAACGCGCCGCTCTCGGTGCGCGCTGCCAAGCTGGCGCTTCTGGCCGTCGCCAGGAACGACGACGTGCTTCTGCGCCAGGCCGAGATAGCCGGTGCTGCAACCTTCGAAAGCGAGGACTACGCCGAGGGCCGGGCCGCCTTCGCGGCCAAGCGCAAACCGGTTTTCACCGGTAAGTGACATTGCACTATAGCGGCGGCCGCGATGGTGGCTGCCATCGCGGCAAACATGTCACCGTCCGGAGATTTCCTTGTAGAACTCGAGAACGGCAGCCTTGAACACCCGGTCGCCGACCGCGAGCATATGGTCGCGATTGGGAATGTCGATCGCGCGTGCATCCGGCATCAGTTCGGCAAGTTCCAGCGGCGATCCGGCGATGTCGTCCTTCGTCCCGACCGCGACAAGCGTCGGTACCGTGATTTGCCCCATCTGCTCACGGGTCAACAGGTCCCGCGAGGTCGCTATGCAGGCAGCGAGCGCGAACCTGTCACTCTTCGTCTGCTCCGCGAAGGCGCGGAACATGCGGCCACGGGCATGGGTGACGCTGGCGAGCGACGGCGCCAGAAGTGCCTCGGCGATCGGATCCCAGTCGCCGACCCCGTCGACCATGCCGATGCCCAGCCCGCCGAACACCAGGGAGCGCACGCGCGCGGGGTGCTCGACCGCCAGGAAGGCCGAAATCCGGGCGCCCATCGAGTAACCCATCACATGGGCGTCGGCCAGCCCGAGATGGTCCAGCAGCGCCACCGCATCGCCCGCCATGGTGCTTGGATGATAGGCATCGGCGAGATGCGGCTTGGCGCTGGCGCCATGTCCGCGATTGTCGAGGGCGATCACGCGATATCCGGCATCACCGAGCGTTTTCAGCCAGCCTGGGTGGACCCAGTTGACGTTCGCAGTCGAGGCAAAGCCGTGGATCAGCAGCACGGGCGGACCGATCGGATCGCCTTCGTCGAAATAGGCGATCTCCAGGCCGGCGTGATTGAAGGAGGAAAAGGCAGGCGTATTCAGGTTCATATCTCGGATCCGTATCTTGCGGGCTGCACATTATTTTATCCGCCAGTCGGGGTGAACCCGGAAAACGCGGAAAAACTGTGTGTCGGCCCCGACTTTGGATCTACACATTTCAGCCGAAGGAAGATAATGTCCGCCGCAAAACGCATATGCAGTGGAGATCAGCATGGCCGGGCATACCATTCCCCATTTCCAGAACGACGGCGGACACCGCGTCATCGAGATCGGCGTGAAGGAATTCATGTGCACCGGCGCGTCGGTTCCCTTCGATCATCCGCACATCTATATCGACATGGGCGACGACAACGAGAAGGTCTGCTCCTATTGCTCGACCCTCTTTCGCTACACGCCGTCGCTGAAGGCCAACGAAACCAACCCGGCCGGCTGCGTCTTCCACGTCCAGGCCGCCTAACCCCTTCCCGATCGGGCATTCCATGTCAGTCAAGACCGCCGCAATCATCGGAGCCGGCATTGCCGGCCTGACGGCGGCGCTGTCGCTTTCGCGCCATGGCATTGCGTGCGACGTGTTCGAGCAGTCCGGACAGATCGGAGAAGTCGGGGCTGGCCTGCAGGTTTCCCCGAACGCCTCGCGGATCCTCGCCGAACTCGGCGTCCTCTCCCATCTGGAATCCGTCTGGCAGGAGCCCGACCACATCGGGCTGAAATCCGGGCTGTCCCTGCGCCCGCTCGCCAGCGTGCCGGCCGGCGCATATGCCCGAAAGCGCTGGGGCGCCCCCTACGGCGTCCTTCATCGCGCCACCCTCCAGCAGGCGCTGCTGCAGGCTGTCCTTCGTAATCCGCTCTGCCGCCTCCATACCGGCCACCGCATCGAACGGGCGGAGCCGGCGGCTATCGCCGCCGTGAGCGGCGTCGGGCCCGACATCATCGTCGGCGCGGATGGGGTCTGGTCCAGGGTACGAACGCAGATTCCCGGCGGCGCCGAGGCCCGCTTCTCCGGCAACATCGCCTGGCGCTTTCTGATCCCGAACGAGGCCGCACCTTCGTTCATCGACAGCAGCAATGTCACCGCCTTTCTCGGACCGGCGAGCCACCTCGTCTGCTATCCGCTGAAGGAAGCAGGCTGCATCAATATCGTCGCGATCACCTCGGGCGCGAACCCGGGAGAGACCTGGAGCGCAGGCAACGACGATGGCCAACGGGCTATTCTCGAGAGCCACTTTTCGCGTTGGAACGCGGAAATCCGGACGTTGCTGAGGAATGCGGAAAAGCTCACCTACTGGCCGCTCTTCGAAGTCAGCGCCGGACGCTGGAACAACGGACGCGACACGATCCTGATCGGTGACGCTGCCCATGCGATGATGCCGTTTGCGGCGCAGGGTGCGGCAATGGCGATCGAGGATGCCTTCGAACTTGGCGGGTTGCTTGCCGAACTGTCCCTGCCCGAGGCACTCGGCGCCTATGACGCCCGCCGCATGCCCCGTATCGCACAGTTGCGCAAGCGCGGCGCGTTCAACAAGTTCGCCTACCATGCGCGCGGCCCCTTGCGCATCGGCCGCGACTTCGTTCTGTCGTTGCGTCCGCCGCAAAGCCTTGCGGCGGATCTGGACTGGATCTACGGCTACCGGGCGGCCGGCTGATCAGACCGCTGCAGCCGCGGCAAAGCCGCGCTCAAGATCCTTGCGGAGATCCGCGACATCCTCGAGACCGACCTGCAGACGGATGACCGGACCTTCTGCCGGCGCCTTGCAGATCTTGCGGTCGCCAAGCTGCACGTGCACGGCAAGGCTCTCGAAGCCGCCCCAGGAATAGCCGAGGCCGAAGAAGCTCAGGGCATCAAGGAAGGCATGAGCCTTCGCCCTGGCCTTCTCGGGATTGCCGGCGTCGAGCACGAACGAGAAGATCCCGCTCGCCCCCTTGAAGTCGCGCTTCCACAGTTCGTGCCCGGGAAAGCTCTCCAGCGCCGGATGCAGCACGCGCGCGACGTCATCGCGCCCTTCCAGCCAGGTCGCCAGCGCAAGCGCGCTTTCCTGGTGGTGCTGCAGGCGGACGCCCATGGTGCGCAGCCCGCGCAGGATCTGGTAGGAATCGTCAGGCGATCCGCACATGCCGAGCGCGAGATTGCCTTCCTTCAACTGCTCCCAATGCTTGGCATTCGCCGAGACCGTGCCCATCAGGATGTCGGAATGGCCGGACGGATACTTCGTCGCCGCATGGATCGAGATGTCGACGCCGAAGTCGAGCGGACGGAAGAACAGCGGCGTCGCCCAGGTGTTGTCCATGGTCACGACGCAACCGTGCTTGTGCGCGACAGCGCTGATCGCACCGATGTCCTGCATCTCGAAGGTGTTCGACCCCGGCGCTTCGGTATGCACCAGCCTGGTGTTGGGCTTGATCAGCGCTTCGATACCGGCGCCGATCATCGGATCGTAGTAGTCGACCTCGACGCCAAGGCGCGTCAGCATGGTGTCGCAGAAATGACGGGTCGGAAAATAGACCGAATCGACGATCAGCGCATGGTCGCCGGCCGAGAGGAAGGCGAGGAACGGTACGGTAACCGCGGCGAGGCCCGAGGGAACGAGAATGGTGCCGGCCGAGCCTTCCAGCGAATCGATCGCTTCACAGAGCGCATCCGTCGTCGGCGTCCCACGCGTGCCGTAGGTATATTTCTGGTTGCGCGTCTCCATGGCGCGGGCATTCGGAAACAGCACGGTCGATGCATGCACCACCGGAGGATTGACGAAGCCGTGGTAGTCGGAGGGATTGTTGCCGATATGCGAAAGACGCGTATTGATGCCGGCCTCGGCCAGCAGCTTATCTCGATCGTTCATGGAATTTCCAAGGCCTTGTACGAAATGACTGTCACCGAGTTGTGGCGATTTGACCGGATCGGGTCAACCCCGTTTGCCGCAGCAAAAATGTGATTTAAAGCCGAGAGCAGCGTCAGATCGGGCATTTATTGTGCACGAAACTGCAAAAGGTCATGGCTTCTGCCTAATATTGCAGCCTTTACAGTGCTGTTAGCGCATTTGTTCCGAGTTTTTCCGCCTTCAGACTTGACCCGATATGTTTTTCTGACTGTGATACCTTCACTTGCACCGGGAGGGTGGCAAGCCGGATTGCGGCACCAATTCGCATTGGTCGCGCGCTGGTTCGGAGAAAAACAACGATAGAAAAAGGGTTGGGAAAGATGAATTACAAGCTACTGTCAGCCGCGATCGGAACCGCAGTTTTGGCTATTGGCGGACCGGCTGCCGCCGCTTCCACGCTGGATGCGGTCAAAGCGAAGGGGTTTGTCCAGTGCGGCGTCAACACGGGCCTCGCCGGTTTCGCGGCTCCTGATTCCGCCGGCAACTGGACCGGCTTCGACGTCGATTATTGCCGTGCAGTCGCCGCCGCCATTTTCGGCGATGCCAGCAAGGTCAAGTATTCGCCGACGACTGCAAAGGAACGCTTCCCGGCTCTGCAGTCCGGTGAAGTCGACCTGCTCGCGCGCAACACCACCTGGACCATCAACCGCGACACCGCGCTCGGCTTCAACTTCCGCGCGATCAACTACTACGACGGCCAGGGCTTCATGGTCCGCAAGGGCCTCGACGTGAAGTCCGCGCTTGAACTTTCCGGCGCCGCCGTCTGCGTGCAGACCGGCACGACCACCGAACTCAACCTCGCCGACTACTTCAAGGCCAACAACCTGCAGTACAACCCGGTGGTGTTCGAGAAGCTCGAGGAAGTCAACGCTGCCTATGATTCCGGCCGTTGTGACGTCTACACCACCGACCAGTCCGGCCTGTACTCTCTGCGCCTGACCCTGAAGAATCCGGACGAGCACATGATTCTCCCGGAAATCATTTCCAAGGAGCCGCTCGGACCGGCTGTTCGCCAGGGCGACGACCAGTGGTTCGATATCGTCAGCTGGGTCCACTATGCACTGGTCCAGGGTGAAGAATTCGGCATCACCCAGGCGAACATCGACGAGATGAAGGCTTCGACCAACCCGGACATCCAGCGCTTCCTGGGCTCCGAGGCCGACACCAAGATCGGTACCGACCTTGGTCTGACCAACGACTGGGCCTACAATGTCATCAAGGGCGTCGGGAACTACGGTGAAGTGTTCGATCGCAACATCGGCGAAGGCAGCCCGCTGAAGATCCAGCGCGGCCTGAACGCCGTATGGAACAAGGGTGGCCTGCAGTACGCACCGCCGATCCGCTAAGCGGATGCCATGTCACCGGAAAGGCGGCCCGCCGCCTTTCCGGACAAAAAATATAAAGACCCGAATGGGTCACAAGGGGAATAGGGCTGACCATGACCGTACAGTCAACAAGTGCGCCCGAAATTGGCTGGAATGTACGATCGCTGATCTACGATCCCAGGTTTCGCAGCATCTTTTTTCAGGCGATCACCATTGTCGTGCTCGTTGCCGTCGTCTGGTGGATTGCCGACAACACCATCGAAAACCTCACCCGGTCAAAGACCGCTTCAGGCTTCCAGTTCCTGCGCAGCCGCGCCGGCTTCGACGTCGGACAGTCCCTGATACCCTATACCAGTGACTCGACCTATGGCCGCGCGCTCATCGTCGGCTTGCTGAACACGCTGCTGGTCGCTATCGCCGGCATCATCACCGCGACGATCATCGGATTCGTCGTCGGCATCGGCCGCCTGTCGCACAACTGGCTGATCGCCAAGCTGTGTACGGTCTATGTCGAGATCTTCCGCAACATCCCGCCGCTGCTCGTCATCTTCTTCTGGTATTCGGGCGTTCTGGCAGTCCTGCCGCAGCCGCGCGAATCGCTGGCGCTGCCGTTTGGCATGTTCCTGAACAATCGCGGCCTGGCCTTTCCTAAGCCGGTCCTCGAAAACGGATCGCTCCTGCTCGTCGTTGCATTCCTGATCGCCGTCGCCGGCGCCATTTTCCTGAAGCGCTGGGCGACCGCACGCCAGAATGCCACCGGCAAGCCGTTTCCGGCCATATCCACCGGCATCGCCCTGATCATAGGCCTGCCGTTGCTGACCTTCCTTGCCCTCGGCACACCCGTGGCCTTCGATTATCCGGTTGCGGGCAAGTTCAACCTGACGGGCGGCTCGGTGATCGGCCCGGAATTCATGTCGCTCTATCTGGCGCTGTCCTTCTACACCGCCTCGTTCATCGCCGAAATCGTGCGAAGCGGCATTCGCGGCGTACCCAAGGGTCAGTCCGAGGCGGCGGCGTCGCTCGGACTCCAGCCCGGCAAGATCACCCGCCTGGTGGTCATTCCGCAGGCGCTGCGGATCATCATCCCGCCGCTGACCAGCCAGTACCTGAACCTTACGAAGAACTCGTCGCTGGCAATCGCCATCGGCTTCTCCGACCTCGTGTCGGTCGGCGGCACCATCCTCAACCAGACCGGTCAGGCTATCGAGATCGTGGTGATCTGGATGATCGTCTATCTGACGATCAGCATCCTCACCTCGATATTCATGAACTGGTTCAACGCCAAGATGGCACTGGTGGAGCGGTAAGATGGCTGATACTTCGAAACCATTCGTTCGCGCTGAAATCCTGCCGCAGCTTCCCGCCCCCGCCAATGAAAGGGGCATCGGCTCGTGGATCAGGCACAACCTGCTGGCGACGCCGAAGGACGCTGTCTTCACGATCCTGGCGCTGGCATTTCTCGTCTGGTCGGTTCCTGTCGTCGTCGACTGGCTGTTCCTCAGCGCCGTATGGACCGGCGCCGACCGCACCGCCTGCGCCACGCTGGTCCAGGGCGGCGTGCAGCCCGACGGCTGGAGCGGCGCATGCTGGGCATTCGTGAGCGACAAGTTCCAGCAGTTCCTGTTCGGCCGCTATCCGCTCGACGAGCGCTGGCGCCCGATTCTGGTCGGCATTCTGTTCGTTGTTCTGCTGGTGCCGATGCTCATTCCCTCGGCCCCGCGCAAGGCCCTCAACGCCGTGGCGCTTTTCCTGGTCTTTCCGGTGGTAGCCTTCTTCCTGCTCTACGGCGGCTTCGGCCTCGAGATCGTCGAAACCCCGCTGTGGGGCGGACTGATGGTCACGCTGATCCTGTCGTTCGTCGGCATCGCGGTATCGTTGCCCTTCGGCATCCTGCTCGCACTCGGGCGGCGCTCGCACATGCCGGTAATCCGGATGACCTGCGTCCTTTTCATCGAGATCATCCGAGGCATTCCGCTCATCACCGTCCTGTTCATGGCCAGCGTGATGCTGCCCCTGTTCCTGCCGAGCGGCTGGACGATCGACAAGATGCTGCGCGCCCTGATCGGTGTGTCCATCTTCGCATCCGCCTACATGGCGGAGGTGATCCGCGGCGGCCTGCAGGCCATCCCAAAAGGACAATTCGAGGGCGCGGATTCGCTCGGTCTTAGCTACTGGCAGAAGATGCGGCTCGTGGTCATGCCGCAGGCGATCAAGCTGGTGATCCCGGGTATCGTCAACACCTTCATCGGCCTCTTCAAGGACACGTCGCTGGTATCGATCATCGGCATGTTCGATCTGCTCGGCATCGTACGACTGAATTTCGCGGATACGACCTGGGCTTCGGCCGTTACACCATTGACCGGCCTGATTTTCGCTGGTTTTGTGTTCTGGATCTTCTGTTTCGGCATGTCGCGCTATTCGAGCTTCGTGGAACGCCGCCTCGATACCGGACACAAGAGATAACTATAGGGGAATAACTTAATGGCTGACGCTCAACCCAAGAAAATGTCCGTTTCCGAAACGGACGTGGCCGTTGAAATCACCAGCATGAACAAGTGGTATGGCGACTTCCACGTTCTGCGCGACATCAATCTCAAGGTCATGCGTGGCGAGCGCATCGTTATTGCCGGCCCCTCGGGCTCGGGCAAGTCGACGATGATCCGTTGCATCAACCGCCTTGAGGAGCACCAGAAGGGCAAGATCGTCGTCGATGGCGTCGAACTGACCAACGACCTCAAGAAGATCGATGAAGTCCGCCGCGAAGTCGGCATGGTCTTCCAGCACTTCAATCTGTTTCCGCATCTGACGATCCTGGAAAACTGCACGCTTGCGCCGATCTGGGTGCGCAAGATGCCGAAGAAGGAAGCCGAGGAAGTGGCGATGCACTTCCTCAAGCGGGTCAAGATTCCCGAGCAGGCCAACAAGTATCCGGGGCAGCTCTCCGGCGGTCAGCAGCAGCGCGTGGCTATCGCCCGTTCTCTCTGCATGAACCCGAAGATCATGCTGTTCGACGAGCCGACATCGGCGCTCGACCCGGAAATGATCAAGGAAGTGCTCGACACCATGGTCGGCCTCGCCGAAGAAGGCATGACCATGCTCTGCGTCACCCACGAGATGGGCTTTGCCCGCCAGGTCGCCAACCGCGTGATCTTCATGGACCAGGGCCAGATCGTCGAGCAGAACTCGCCGGCCGAGTTCTTCGACAACCCGCAGCACGAGCGCACGAAGCTGTTCCTCAGCCAGATCCTGCACTGATTTCCAATATCGGCCTACATCGACAACGGGGCTGCGACGCCCCGTTTTTCGTTGCCGTATCGCGCTTGCGCAAGCGCTTCGCCAACGGGGCGCATGCTCCTCAGGGTGGCTGCTTCACGAGGCCGGGACGCCTTACAATGCCTCCAGCAAGCATCTGTTTATAAAAGAAAAAAGTGAACTTCATCACTCGGTGAGCGATCTGCCGGAAATACCCAAAAAAGGTCAGGCCGATTGCTCGCACGGCCTTGCTAACCCTCGACGGCTTTCCTACTCAACTTGCGCGAATTCGCATCTTGTAAGGGGAACAACATGAAAACCACCATGAAGGCCGCACTCTCGGCTCTCGTTCTGTCCGTCGCAATCTCGGCCTCCTCGACATCTGCCTTTGCCTGGGGCTGCATCGCCGTGTCCGACGAAGGCAGCTATGGCTACAGCTACAACTTCGACAATGAAGGCGATGCGCGCGAACGCGCATTGAACGAGTGCGCCAACCGCACCACCGAAGATTCCGTGTGCGAAATCACCGAGTGCGATTCGGCCGACTGATCGGGGCGATCTGAGCGCGCAGCCGGGAAGCGTTTCCCGGCTCCATCCGCCATCTTCCGCTTCGGGCACCTGTTGCCGGGATTGCCCGCCAGCCAGGAACACGGGGGACTACCGCCGCTGCGATCGCGCGCTTGCAGGCAAGGCACATTGCCGACGGCTGCAGTTGCCGTCATGCCGGGTCGTGCTAGATTGATGTCCTGTCAAGCAAACCTGCGTCCGGAGAGGCGTTCATGGCCGAAGCGAAGAAGTCGTCCCAAACCGGTGCGAGCCTCAGGCGGCGACACAAGGTCAATCCGAAGCACGGCGTGCGCCCGCGTGTACTCGCCAATGCCAATCAGTGGGTTACGCGGAGCGCTATTGCCGTCGTCGTCGCCTTTCTCGCGATCATCGCGGCGCACGCCCTGCTGGGGTAGCACCCGCGCACAAGCGGCTCCTCACGAAATGATGCGGACTGGCGACGCTAGCGTTTGCGGCTTTTCGCCAGGCGGTTTTCGCGCCAGACGGTGAACAGGCCTGCACCGATCACGATGACAGCACCGACGACCATGTTGGCCGTCACCTGTTCCTCGAAGAAGATCACCGCGATGAAAACGATCATCACGAGCTGCAGGTAGGTGACCGGCTGCACTTCGGACGCAGGAAGAATGGAGTATGCCTGTATCAGGCAATAGTGGCTCAGGGCGCCGCACACGCAGAGAGCCCCGAGCACGATCCAGTCCGAGGAACTGACTTCGGTCCAGTAGAACGGACCGATCAGGGAAATTGCCAGCGCGCCGACGACGCCTGCATAGAACACGCTTGTGACGGCCGAATCCTTGTGGCTGACGGCGCGGGTCGCGATGCTGTAGAGCGCGAACATCAGCGCTGCGGTGAGCGGCAGGAGCAGCGACGCGTCGAAATGCACGTCGACAGGATTGATGATGATCAGCACGCCGATCAGGCCGAAAACGACGGCAGAACCGCGTTTCCAGCCGACCTTCTCGCCGAGAAGGGGGATCGACAGCAGCGTGACGAACAAGGGTGTCGCCTGGAAGATGGACTGGCTCATCGCCAGACCGGCTTCCTTGAAGGAAAGAATGATGATCACGATCTCGCCGACAAGCAGGATCCCGCGACAGACCTGCAACCACGGATGACGGGTGACGACCGCACGCCTGATGCCACCGGGAGACCATGCGGCCAGCAAGGACACGAAAACCGCGAACGTCCAGAACCGGATCATCGTCACGAAGATCGCCGGATACTGGTCACCAAGATACTTCGAGAGACCATCCTGAGCGGCAAAAATGGAGATTGCCAGAAGGGCAAAGATATAACCGCGGAACTTAGTGTTCATTGCCCTGCTTCACGATGCGCATCGTTCTTTCCGCCATCGCAGCACTGGCGACGGCACAATGGGTATGTGCCGGCCCGTGAAACGGACTGCGGCAAATTTCACGCCTGTGAAACTGGGGAAGAATTATAGCCCGACTCATCCGTTGAGAATAAAGGTCATTGAGTAACCTTGGCTTTTTTCCAAATAGGCCGCTTCAAATGCGATTGGTCGACGCAACCTTTGCAAACACAATGGGTTAGCGACACATGCAATGCTAGTCGCAGCCGCACCCACCGTCTATAGAGAATGATCGATTTGCATTGCGCCAAGCTGGCGACACGGACTGCCAGATTCTGCAATCTGATACCAGATCAGCGGCCTGTGTCGATTTCCCGGGGCGAAGGCGTTTGCCCAAGCAAAAGCCCCGCCATCGGTTCGATGACGGGGCTTAATCGCTCGACTACAGCGTACAGAAGGCTAAGCCTCCTTGTTCTTGTTTCCACCCGCTGAATTCATGATCTCCGTCACCCTTTCAGGGTCGAGCGAGGATTGCTCAAACAATTCCTTTGCCAAGGCGAGGAGCGCCTCCCGTTCATTCTCCAGAATTTCTTTTGCTCTGGAGAATTCCTTCGAGAGCTTCGCATCGATACGTTCCCGCAGTTCCGGATCGCTCCGTCTCAAAATTTCCAATGCATCGTCATCGGTCTGGGCACAGTGACGATAGGATGCGCCCATCCCCAATGACGCTTCCATCATTGTGGCCAGCCTAGTTGCTCTCGCGAGATCAGACGACGGACCGGCACCCGCGCCGTCATAGGTCTCTTCAAAGACCAGTTCTTCAGCAGCCAGACCTGCCAAAGTCATCGCAATTTGATTTCCGTAGTCAGCCCGACCCCGATGCGCGATAATCGGCATCTCGAAGTATGCAGCTCCCGCCTGGTTATTAGCTCCCTTGCCGAGGGAGATTTGTTCGATCAGGC
Organism: Pseudomonadota bacterium; assembly: GCA_023399465.1. Lineage (GTDB taxonomy): Bacteria > Pseudomonadota > Alphaproteobacteria > Rhizobiales > Rhizobiaceae > Ferirhizobium. The sequence goes on along the minus strand of JAEWPB010000180.1, from coordinate 19,993 downwards.
GTGTACCGACATATTTGCCGACACCGAGCTTGATCCCCACCAAAGTGTGGCCGGACTCGTGAATCGCATTGGCGTACCGGTGTTCATCGCTCAACCGGACGACTTCAGGCAATCCTTCCAGCAAGTCGTCGACCGTGACCGTTCGCTTTTGCCGACGAGCAATGCGCCTGGCGTTGCGAGCTGCTTGAGCCAGGTCGGCACCGGACATCCCTTGTGTCGGAACGACCAGCTTATGCAACTCATCAACCGGGATGCAGAAATCGACATGCTGAGCCAGAATACCCACTCGGTCTGCCGCGTCTGGCAAGGGGATGACGACATGTCGCTCCAACCGTCCTGACCGGACGACAGCCGGGTCGATCCTGTTATAGTGGTTGGTCGCCCCCATGACGACGACGCCTTCTCTACCTTCCAGACCGTCCAACTGCTCCAAGAAGGCATTGACGACCTGGATCGAATAGGCTGCATTGTCGTGTTTGAATTTCTGCCGGTCGCCGACAGAGTCCAGCTCGTCCACGAACAGAACACATGGCGCAGCCGCCCTTGCTGATTCGAAATCCGATCTCATGGCCTTCAGCAAGTCTCCTAAATGACCCCTTGATTGCCACTGTCCGAGTGACGTGGCGATCAATCGTACCCGGCATTGGGTAGCCACGGCCCGAGCAAAAATGGTTTTGCCCACCCCCGGAGGACCGCTCAGCACAATACCACGGTCGACGTCATCCCAATCGATATTGCCATTGCGCCAGTCATCCAGGTCCTGTGCGAGCTGCATTCCCCAAGCCTTCGCATCGCCGTAGCCGAACATGTTTTCCAGAGCAGGAACTTCGCGAGAAGGCCGGTGTGTCGATGTGCTTTCCTGATCGGGCCCGGCTGATGCCAGCCGTTCCAAAACCGAAGACATTGAGCGGCCAGGGCGCAGGGCTGACCACAGCAGCTGCTCCGAATACGAAGCAGCTCGCTTCGCCTCCTCGGTGCTCACCTTGATCCCCAAGACCACGCGGCACGCGATCTGCAAATCCCGAGGAGTGACAGGAGGAATGTCAGCAATAACGTCTGCTCCGACTTTGATCGCAGCCGGAATTGTAGCGCCATTTTCGGTGACGATGATGGCTCTACGCTTCTTCAAGCAGTCATCCCGAAAGTCGTTCAGGGTTTTCGACAGCTTGTCGCCCTTCAAGATGTACATGAAGCCTCGATCATCGCGCCGGTAATCGTCATCAGGGAACAGTTCATCTAGAATGGCAGCTCCGTACCGCGCGGGCGCATGGTTCTCGGGCGCGATCAGTACCAGAATGCCCGCGCCGCCTTTTGCGAACACGGCATGGGATTTCAGTGCGCGCTTCATTGCGCACAGCAAAGCGCAGTCTTCAGCGGATTTGACGCTGTTTGATTTTTTCTTGAACATGAATAACCACCCTTGGCAGCCTTAAGCTGCCTCGAAACCTGAAATCAGCCGCGACGGCGGCGGACAGTGGATTCGGGTCCGATCAATGCTTCATCCAGATCGAGATCGATGAAGCGGTTGAGGACCATGGACGCCAGGCCTGCTATCGGCCGGGTCTCGCGAAACGCCGATAGGCATTCCGCTAGACTAAGGGTTCCATGTTCATCCAGGGCAGCAAGAAGCCGCACGCGATCTTCCAGTCCTGTTTGAAATTTCCCGTACCGGAGAAGGTCTTTGGCGTTCTTCAGCCGGATCGCGGGCAGCTCGTTTCGGCGCACTGCCTCGTATTTGTACCCACCTTCACGGACGGCGTCAGCCATCCACAAAGGCGTGTACTCGGCGAGCGCGTCGATGACGACGGTGTCCTGATCGACCTTGGCAACAAAGTCGGGGCGGTAGATCGCTGTTCCGTTTTGGAACGGCAGAGATTGGCAACGCCACTCCGTGATGGCGTCATCAATGTCGAGCAGGCAAGCCACATCCCTGGCGAACTGGCTGCGAAAGATCGCAGGGCCATCGCATCGAATCGTAGCTGAAGGGTAGAAAATATGGCCTTGGGATACTGGCCGCCAAGGTTGAGAAGATGACGGTTCAACACTCATCTGAACTACTCACGAAAACGCATGGGAACTGCCTCCGTTCGGAGGCGGCGATCAAAGCGTTATTCGTAGTAGGTGCAGCGCGTGTAAGGTCATGACAAGAACAAATAGAGAACAAAATTTCCGATGTCAATAGGCGCTCCGTCCGACACTTGTCGGTCGGCCACCGTGTCACCGGACCCACGGCGTAAACTCACGCTGCTTGAAGGCACTCGACTTCCTTTGCGGAAGCGTTAAATCGGCGAACACGTCCACTGTCCCCGTCGATCTCTGCAGATACGAACCCGCGCAGAACGTCATCCTGGAAGATGGCCGCCGTAATCCTGCCCGTCCGGTAGGAGCCGGTATCGATGGCGATACGGTTGGGATGAACTTCCGGCAGTTCCGACGGCGTTATCGAGTGGCCGTGGACGATCATCTTTTCGAACAGCGCGGTATGATCGAGAAACCCATTCCTGATCCACATCAGGTCGTGAGCAAGTTGCTCCGATAACGGCACCTCTGGATCAACACCCGCGTGAACGAAGAAATGGTTCTCGGTCTCGAAATGAGAAACGGCATTCTCGAACAGGGTGACGTGCCTCGGCCGCATCCGGCGTAACGCCTTTCCTGCGCTGACCAAGTCATCGTCGTCCAGACCGTAGGATTCCAGGGTGTTCATGCCGCCCTGCGCCAACCATCGATCTTCTTCATCTTTTGCCAGCGATAGGTCGGCCATATGGCGCAGGAAGAAATCGTGATTACCAAGCACCATGACCGAGCCAGAGAACGTGTCGATGATCCTACAGACCTGATTTACGGCAGGAAGCGAATCCGGTCCCCTGTCGATAATATCTCCAAGGAACACGAACTGTGCGTCGTTCGGCGAGAACTCGGCTTCCAGGTGTTGCAACAAAAGTTTCAGTACGTGGGCCATCCCATGGATGTCGCCGATAGCTATCAAGTTCTTCTTGTTCATACGGACGACCACTGGTTGACACGATGACGGAACATACGTCATTTCATGTTCTCGGTATCACAATACGGTCTTAACAAATACAGGTATTCGGCGCGAGATCGGTCACGCCAGGATGAGCTTGAGACCGTTCAGCACTGTCGCCATTTGCCGGGCGTGATGCCGTGTAGTGACGTTCAGCGTGAGAGCGAAACCTTTGCCGTCAGGTGTTAACTTCCAGCATCCAGCAGCCGCGATCCGATGTAGCTCTTCCCTACCCTCCTGATAACGGGCCCATCTACGTCGTGTCAGGTCCGGGTGCAGGAGCAAAACAAGGCTGAAAGATAATGCATCCCTTGTAACCTTCAACGCGAGCTTGCGGTTGCTCGTGAGAATTTGGAACTCGCTGCAGGCATCGTCTGGGACTTTAAATGCCGGACATACTGTATTCAGACGCGAACGGAAGCATTGCCAAAGAGTGGCGACATCCGTTCGACAATGCGCCTCCTCGGTCACTTCAGCATCGTCCTGAACGTCGGCAACCCCTTTGGGCGCATTGAAATACATTGACCTGAACCCCCGTCGCGAACGGTCGATTGCGTCAGGAACCAGATGCCCTTCCGCGACACGCAGTGCCAGATCGCCTTGGCTGACACCAAAATGCTTGGCATAGGAGAAGAATGTCATCATCCCGCGCAGTGGCTCCCTTTCAACGGGAACCGTCACCTTCTCGATCAAAGCGGTGACAGCCCGAGCAGAGACCCTGCCGCCGCGTTTTCCACCGACCGGCAAACCAAGAAATTCCTGGACCTTGCCTGCCTTGACCAACGCGCGAAACTCATGACCAGGGAGCCCGGAAATGTCCCATGTGTCGGTCGATGGGACCAAGTCGGCCACAGCATCCTTCAGGGTAAGAAACGTTTTGTCGTTGAACGACAACGCATCTCCATTCCACTTTGAATCGGGCAGCAGACCGAGTTGCTTCACGAACTTGCTGACACCTTTCGGCGGCAAACCGAGTTCCCGGGACGCCTCCAACAACGTCCGCTCGCCTCGTTCAAACGGACGGTGCCGCGTGAACTTGCGACCCAGGGTGCCGACCTGAGCGAATTCTTCAAACAGCACTTTCTCGATGTACGGCCTTAATCGACTGTCGCGTCGGATTGCCCAAAAGCCACCGAAACCCGGAACGGACGCGTGAAATCCCTGCCGCCGCATAGCTTCCGGAACATTTGCGATAAGCCATTCCCGAACAAAGTCGCGCAGGTGGCCCTCTTCCTGATTAAGGACCGAAAAACCGTATTCGACATCAGCTCTCGCTGGCGGGAGAAGTTTCGCACAATTGTCGCTTTGCGTCCAACGGCTGAAGAAGGCGGCGGCATCGATGATGTCGAAGAGATCGTACTCCGCAAGCGAGCCGCTTTCCCGTTCGCCTGAAGTCAGTCGGCTGACAACGAGCGAATGGAGGCGGAGATAAATGCCTTCAGTGGGTGTTACGCTTACTCGTGTCAGGAGGTAACCCGAGGGAGAGTTGTCGAAATGCGGCCAGCTCCAGTTCATAGGGCTGCCTTGCACAGATGTCGCCAGGTGAACCTCATGAACCGGACAGCCGTAGAGATCGGCGATGTCCCACCACACACGGTGAAACCGCTTCTCCCCCAGACAGCTTGGACAGAACCTTCGATATCTGAACGAAACCTGTTTTTGCCGCAGGCGTTCGTGCCCCAACGAATAGAACCCATCCCTCAGAATGGGCGTGGCGTTTTTCAAGCGATCCTTGAATACCTGATCCAACGGTAATCGTTCCAAAGAATGGAGGAGCTGTTCCGGATTGATGTTGCGCCCATCAAGGCCGATCTCGTTCGCATAGACCCGAAGGCTGTCATGGCCCTCGTCGGCGACTTCCCGTGCAAAGTAGCTATATGACGGTTCGCCGATTTCTGGCTTCAACCGCCAGCGAGAGAACGGACGCGCAAGTTTGAAATCCAAACTCATTTCTTGGCTCCGATCTCGAAATATCGATAGGAACGATCCGGATGCACCGGCAACAATCTCCGTGAAGCATCCCGCAGATGTTCACGCATGATCTGAGCCGAGCCATCATCGATAGCCAAATAGGATGCCTGGCGAATGAGGTTTACCAGGCGACCGATCAGGCCGCCGCTGAAGCGATGAAGATCGTCAGCAATCCCCTTGTCCGTAAGGTTCGACGGCTTCGCGAATGGAAGGCGATCCTCGATGGCCAGCAGCAGGTTGCGGAAGTTCTTCTTCTCGTCATCCTTCGAAAAGGCGTGCAGAGGCTCATAGACGAACCCTCGTCCCGACAGCGTCGGTGTCGAGCTGATCGTGTCCAGAATGCTATCTTCTCCGACCAGCAGGATGCTGGACAGCTTCTGATCCGCAACCATCTTCACGAAACTGATGAAGTTTTTCCGGTCCGTCTGGTTGCGGCCATCGTACATGAAGTGGGCATCGTCGATGATCAGAAGCTGCGTCTTGGCCGCAGCCAGACGCAGCAGCGTGGCATCGACTACCAGCTTATGTTTGACCGTCAAAGAACGGGCACCGGTCGCGATGCAAATGCGGTCGGCCAACGATGGCAACTTCATTTCGTCGGACGCCTGGACGTAGACGACCGGGTAGGATTCGCCCTCGTCGTCGTAGGACGGCGGGTTCTGTGACACGAAGTAGCTGCAGATTTCCGTCTTCCCCACTCGGGATTCTCCAAGCAGGCCTCCGATCCGCCCGGCCGAAGGATTGCCTCCTTCGACCGGGACGTGGAACTTCCGGATAAATTTAATTCCATCACGGAACTGCGGATACGGCACCAACATCGTATCCATCAATGTCTGCCGGACGCTGGCCGACTGTTTCGACGCCTCGATCCGTTCCTCTGCCGTCATCGGCTTGCTGTTACGCCGGTACTCCATCAACAACCCTCTCAGAAATCGGTCGCGTCAAAATCGGGATCACGGTCGTCGTCACGCTCCGGATCAGGTTCAATGTCCAAGGGCCCCTCCCCGACCAGCTCTTCGACACCCGTGGTATTGTCATCGGTGGCAGACGAGGTCGGGACTTCCTTGGTGACGTCCTCAGTCTCCGGCAGACGGCTGCGACGGTTGTCGCTCAGCTTCGGCGCGGGCGTCGCTACCTCTGGGGTGAAGTAGTCGATGTGCGTATCGACCGCTTCGTCCGGTGTCAGTTCAACGATCCTTGACAGCCGTGCCTTGGCGGCATCCGTCCCGATGAGACGAGCGAGCGACTTCGCGAACTCGTACTTGCGATGACGCTTGTGGAATTCAGCCATGCGCAGCTCCAGGTCGCGACGGGCCTTCATAAGGCCCTTGCTGTCCGTCACTTTGCCAATTGTCGCCTTGTGGTGATTGATGGCCTTCTGGTGTTCGAAGAGTGTCAGGCCGTTCGCGTACTTGGCATCCCGGTCAATTACGGGAACCTTCACCACAACGTTCCGATAAGGGTCGGTGACGTAGAGCCAACCGACATCGTTGGGATCACGTGTCGCTTGGTAGATGGTGCCTTTGTGCTTGCCCTTGCCGTCCCGGTGTTTCGGATGTTGCTTGAGAGCATGCAGTTCCGACGACCAGTAGTGGAGGTAGTCCAGACGGACGCCGTCTCGCTGCACGGTCACGCCATCGGTGTAACCGACGATGCGGGTGAAGACGTCCGGGTTGATCGGGGGACGCGTGGGCGATCCGACGATACCCCGGTCCCAACGATCACAAGGATAGTCTTCGAGCGTGATTAACGGTCCCAGACCAGCCTTCAGGCTGCGATTGTGAATCTCAGCGAAATAGTGCGTCAGAAACCCCTGCAGTTCATCTAATCGCAGTTGTGGAACAGCCTTCTCTTTCTCATCGTCGAATTCGTCACGCTTCGCAGGTGATCCAGCAGTAGACCCCGGGAGACGATGGATGAGCTGTTTGTTCAGGATGGAGAACAAACGCTCGGTTGCCCCCTTTTCCCACGGATGGCCGGGCCGGTACTCGATCAGGGTGAAACCCAGCTCGCGTGCTGCACTACGGATATCATTGCCGATCAGGTGCATGTCGTTGTCGACACCGATCTGGAACGGGATACCGAACCAAGGCCAGGTCACACCTTCAGGCAGCGTCGCCGGGTCCTTGGGAAAGATCGCGTGCTTCAGACCAGCAATCAAACTGGTAATCGATGGTGCGTCGAACGTGATGAAAAAGCCCAGGACGATGCCCGAGTGCCTGTCGCGAAATACCAGAATGTTCGGCCGACCGAAGGCAAAGCGCGATGTCGGATCGAAGACGAACACATCCAACGTAGTGTAATCGATATCAACGACGTCGAGCGGGTGATCGGGCAACGCCAAGCGCATCCTTGCCGAAGTCAGGCGGGCAGCTGCGTTTGGTCCCTGTCGCAGATAAATGAAACTGTATCTGTCGACGTCAGCCAGCGCACGCTGCAGGTGGCGATCCGAACACTTGGCGAATTCCTCGGCCACATCATGGAACTCTGCCCCTTCTGCGGTCAACTTCTCCATGGCGGCTTTGACGGTGAGGTAGGTGCCCTCCGGATCGCTAACGGCAATGATCACGGCTTCCCGCAGCGCTTCTGCGAAGCGAGTGCTCTTGCGCTTCAGGGTGTTGCCGGGATTGTGCAGCGGAGCCATTGCGGCGATGCGGTCATCGGTACGCTGGCGACATTTCCTGATCCAGCGATACATCGTCGCGTCAGAGGGCGGCTTCTCCTGGCGTCGCACGGAAACCGCTTTCTTCGCCGCCTGCAACGCAGCCGTGGTTTCCTTGCCGCTATAGAGTTCATCGACAATTTTGAAATACTCGTCGGTGTACTCTAGGGCGCGATGCGCGCGCTCTCGCTGGCTGATGGTCAGATTCAGCGAATTCTGCGGTTGGCCAGCTTCCGGCTTGAGACTGAACGACTGCAGCCGCCCTTGCCCCAGCAGCCAGAAAAATTGATAAGCCGATACCGTCAGCGGCATCGCATACATGAACTCATGGAAGAGCATGGTTTTCGGCAAGCCAGGCCCCGCCGCCTGCCATCCTTTGAACACGTAGACGGAGAATGTCCTCTTGTCGCCGAGATACACTGCGACGCGCTCTCCGACTGAAATCCCAGGCAGCTGGCAATCGAACTGGTTGGTTGGCGTCTCCGGAAGAGCCAGATCACGTGGGGAGAGGATCGCGGTTGACTTGGCCAGCAGCTTCTCGAACTTTTCAGAATTGATAGACATAGATTACACCTTCAGGATCAGGGAGTTCATGGTCAGCCGTTTGCCGAGGTCGAGGCGGACTTCTCCGCGCATCGCCAGTTGCATCACAGCCGTGAAAACAGGGTTGGACTGAGGGAGGACAGTCGGACGTTGGTCGCCCTCCCAGATAACAGCGTGTTGGGGTGACCCCAGGTGACGCCAGACATCATTGATTGTTGCCGGATGTCCGAGCAAAGCCATGGCGTCCCGAACGCGGTCCAGATCGACCGGTTGGTCGCGGACCTCGCGGTGCTGCCACATCTGGCGCAAATTCGAAAAGCGCGGCTCGATGCGAAGCGATGCCTCGTTCAGCACCCGGAAAACGCATCCGAATACATCCAGATAATAGTCGACGAGGGCCTTGGTCTCACTGGCATGCCACGGCCGCTCTTCCTGCATGTAGAAGTTCTCGTACTTCAGGAAGACGACTGACCCGTCGCGCCGTTTGGCCGCCACATCCGCGAAGTGATGCAGACGATCTTCGACACCAGGCTCAATTTGCACCCAGGCATCGGCAATCAACGGGTACGGCGAGATCGCCACGACATCCGGATCGGTGTCGAGATGAAGCACGCCGTCGGCCATGAGGGGAGAACGGCAGCGGATGCCGCCACTGACGCATTTGCGGGTTGGAAACTCCACCGGCAGCATTTTGTGGCGGACACGCTTGGGCGGGTCATAGACCGGCTCATGCTCTGCCGAAAACAGGGAATTCAGTACCGCATAGACCGATTTAGCGCGCATCACGCACCCCACGGTCCGGCACCGGTACACCCTCGTCACGGAAGTCAGCCTTGGGCACAGTCGCCATCGCTCGCAGCGACGTGACAATGTGCTCGGGCACCCCCAGCACGAGGAGTTGCTCGACGGAAATCGGCTTATAGGCCAGACTTCCGCCGTCGAAAGAGCCGTTCATCACAGCCTCCATCGTTTGCGCTCCTGACAGGAAGCGCGGTGGACCTCGGATAGGAATTGATGTCGCTGACCCTCTGAGGGTCAGAATCCTATCGCTAGACCGTGGTGATGGAAGAAGTTCGCAATGGGCTTCATCGCACGCAGATGCCCTTCGTCACGAGACGACCGGGGTGCACAGCGATGGTAGTTTTTGAGGAAGTTCATTTTGTCCACCGTTCCCTAAACTGGGTTGACCTCGGTGGGATGGTGCTCAGCAAGTCAGCCGAGCAAAAACGCTTTGCTAGGCGACGATTGCCGAACGGACATCCCGTTCGCTTCGTATGCATAGCTTGTAGGTCACAGCGTTTTCCTTTGCTTTTTCGGCGCGGAGGAAAAGGTACCTCGGCAAATCCGAATAAGAGATTGCTTTTTTCGCAGGCATTTTAAGCGACCAAAGGAATTCTTGAGAACTCCTTTGTTTGCAGGGCTTGCGGCCTGCAATTATTTTCTTTTCGGACACGTCATCTGCCCGGTGAGCGGTATATGTTCACGTATTGTTCTATCTGTCAAGCGGACTTTGTGTCATGCTTTGCGTCGCGCCATCCTGAGGGATATCGACACCGTGAGAGACATCATGAAACACAACCCGCATCCCGTGCGCTTCCTCGACCTCCCTGGCATTCTTGAAAACCGCCCGGAAAAGATAGGCGCAATGGCAGCGGCCTCACGACGTGGCATGTCTGGACGCCGTACACGCAAGGAGAACGATATCGCACTCACCTGGGCTGATAACCGTGACCTGGAAAACATGTCCGCCGAACAGCAGCAGTTCTACCTGCTTCGTGTCGAGAAACTGAAAGAGCTGGTTGGAAGCGTTTTTAAGTCAGGCGACGTGCCGAATGTTTACGATGTCTCGGAACTGGTCGGCAAACTGCCGGATCAAAACATCTCCGACTGGAACCTGTCCGACCTCGTCATACCGGGTGGCGGCGGGTTTTCATATTTCGATCTCGGGCACCAGGAAGCACTGGTCATCGACAAGGAGAAGAACCTTTACTTCGAAGGCGCGTACGTTGAGATGGCAGAATCCGACGACGAGCGCAGCAGGTTCGACTTTTATCTCGTCCTGAACGACCCTGAATTTGACAGGGATGGATTGGAGCGGACGACTGCGGCGACCTTAGCACGCATGGCTAACTACGTTCACATGCGCATCTGGGAAGAAAACACGATTGAGGGTGCGTACCAATTCTTCCGGTACTTCAATACCTCCGCGAACGCTAACGAAGAGCTACGTGGTGACTGGAAGGCGGCGACGGCAGCCATCAACACTGTCGTCAAGGCTGCGACTTACATCGCTTCGGAGTTCGTCGGGGATATCGAGTTCGGATACAGCAAGGACGCTCCCAAGCCATTGGTCGCAGCGGCCTCCGAAGGCAATCTCGCCGCTGTCGAAAAGCTTGCAGAGCAGGGCTTCCCGATGATCAAGCACGTCGGCCGAAACATCGGTCCTATTGCCGAACTGGGGGAACCTCGCTTCGAAACGGCTGCTACCTACGGGCGGTGATGAATTTTCCAGGCGGCGACTGATTTTCCTTCGCCGCCTGCCTCGACCAATCAGTTGAATTTAAACCCGAACAGCCCGCCGGTGTCCGTATCGTCAAGTTTGACACTCATGACCTTGGAGGCGGCGTCAAACCCATCTTCGAAGACCAGCCGCTCGTAGATATCGGAATTCAGCATCACGATGTACTGACCGCCAATATCGTCCACCAGGTCGGACCCAAGCTGAATAGCGGTGGCTATCTGACGAGAATCCACCGGCTCGAAGAGGTGGCTATCGTGAACAAGCATGCCGGGTCCGCCAAGCCGCTTGGTCGTGATCCCATAGAGGGCATAGTCAAAGCAGAATATTTCCATATTAGAGATGCCACCCGCTCTGTCGCCTTCGATGCTGACCCTGAACGCGGGTCCACTCGTCGTCGCCCTTATTTCAAAGGCCCCTTCACGATTGCCATACAGTTTCCGCTGGGCCTTCAGCACCGCCAACACGGCAGCAGATACGGCGTTCTCCCTTTGATTCAGGTCTTGTTGGAGCCGTGCAAGCAGATTGCTCTCGTTGATTCTGCTTGCGGAGTTTCCTTGTTCGATCTCCAGAGCTTCCTGGTACTGAGTTTGAAGGCGAGCGTGCTGCTCTTCCTTCTGGGCCAGCCTTTGTTGCATGTCGGCGAACTCGCTGAATGCGCCCTTACCCTTGAGGTCCCTAAGGATTTTGTCTCGACTTATCCGTGCCGCCGTCATCTCGGCCTGTAATGCAGCCAGTCGGCGTTGAAGTGCTTCCCGCTGCGACGAAAGGTGATGCCGCCTGTTATCGGCCACGGAACGGTGAAACGCTGCGACCTCGTCGAAGGTCTTGACAACGGTGCCAGGTAACTGGGCACCAGCGGCACGATAAAGGTCTTCAAGCGCCGCCCCGTCGGCCGTATGTTCCTTGGCTAGGCTCTCCTCAATATAATTCAGGGAGCTTCGTACCGAAGTTGCGTCAAGGCTTAGCTTTTCAAGCTGAGCCTTATAGGTCGTCGCCTCCTTTACCAGGTCTTCGTAATGTTCTGCGACCTGGAATGACGCTACCCGTTCACGCTGAACTTCTGCCTCGTGGGCAGCAAGCAGCATTGCCGACCGGATCGCCGACGATCCACGCAAATTCTCAGGTTGCCGAGCTTTAATCCTCTTGCGTCTCGCTTCGAGACTCTTCTTTTCTTCTCGTTCGAGTTCGAAATCACGTGCCAGTTGCCAGTCGAGGCCGAAGAGATAGGAAAGTGCAATCTGAGAGCTACCGGCTGATTGCGTCCTGGCCGCAAATTTGTCGGGGCTGTGAAATCCGATATCCTCACGTCGCCGCGCAAAATACGGGAACAAAGACCGAAATGACGGCGCGTGTGTAACGTCGAATGGTGTCGCCTCGGCCTTAAGAGCCAGCTTGAAAATAATGTAGCCGAGCCAGCGACACCACGCGTCGTTCGTTACGACAAGGTCCCCAAATAGGTGACCTTCTCCTTCCAAACCCGCTAGATCGTCGCCACGAACCGATACCGTTTTCGGTGAGGAGACCTTACGTTCAACACGAAAGCGCCTTCCGTTGAATTCGAACTCTCCCCAGAAAGAATGATCCTGAAGCGCCTCCGCCTTCATCATGCTGTCGCGCGTGATGGAGCCACCGAGGAGAAAATGTATGATATGGACTGTGCTGGACTTTCCCGAGCCGTTACGTGTCTCAGTTTCAGAAGATCGGGTCTCCTGTTCAGCCAAGAGGATGTTCAGTCCGTCTCGGAAATGCAACGTCTTGAATGTCGGAATCGAGCTGCCGATGGCAATAATCATTGGCCGCCCTTCGATATGATCGTGAGCAGCCCATGGCGCATATCGACCGTCCCAATCGCAAAAAGCAGCGTCACGGCCATCAAAAACCAATCGTAGCCTAGTGGCGCGGCTTGAGGATCGCGGGCAGTTACAACCCGTTCCCACACCTCACTGATCGTTCGAGGGGAATCAGTGAGCACCTTGAGGATTTCCCCGCCAATAAAGATCAACGACCGATCCGCTGGAAGATATCTAGTTGGCAGGATCATGCTCGTACTCTTGATGCTGTGGCTCTTTATGCTGCTCGAAAATCACGCAGGATTCAAATAGGTCCGCGAGCAGAACCATTGTCGCGAATTCCCTGATATCATCATCGAGATCAGCCACGTGTCCAGCAACAAGGGACTTCAGATTGAGCATGATCTGAGTTGGGGTGAGGTTTTCGTCACGCAAACCCTCGTACTTCAGGCGAAAAAATGCGGGAAGAGAGAGCGTAAGCCGGGGATCGCCTCGCTTTGCGACCACGTCCCGGGATACGAAGGAATACCGCAGGAAAAATTCGATCTGATTTCTCCAGTGCTCCGGAATATCGTTGATCTCGAACTTATTCTCCGGAACTTTCGGTGCAGAATCAGGCTCAATGGTTCCATGAACCGCTCGTATCTCCGTCATAAGCGCCCCGACCAATAGCTCTATTTCGTCCGGGAGCCGTTCAAGTTGGAGGTCGTTAATTGCCTTAACACCAAGAAGACCGATCTTGTCCGCTTTGGACATTTCAGCAAGAAGCGACCGGAACCCGCCAAGCCCAAAGAAGCCAACCTTTATGCCGTGTTGCCCGGCAATTTCCTTGATAGCTTGCAGCTCATCGATCATCGGCCGAGGTACGCCATCGACAAGGTTATGGGCGAAACGCCATTCCTTCATAAATTTCGTCGTAGTTCGTGCCCGTTCAAAATCATCACGCATCTTTCGGCAGACCCGTGTGATTTCCATGACGTGCCCGTTGTCCGCGCCGTAGCATTGGTAGACGGTATCGTTCAGAACGAAGTGCCCGTCCATACCCCCATCTCCGACATTCCCGTGCGGCTTAACCGGGGTAAAGTCGTCTCCATGAACGCGGATCATGAAATCGTTGAAGAGGGTCTGAAAGGAATTCCCGTTGGCCATGCGCAATCGCGCGCCCAATGCGAACTCCCAGTACCCAGTATCACCGTCATCGATCATGTTCAGCTCTAGTCCTGATAGATTGCTGCGTTTTCCTGGCAATGAGCGCGAACACGCTGGAGCCAGTTCTCGTACCAGACCCACATCCCTTTGTATTCGCCGTCACGCCCGAAGTTATGAGCGGGATTTTTCGCATCCAGGGCCTGCCATAAAGCCGTGTGACTTCCCTGTTTGAACTTCGGATATCCTTCCGCCTGCATGATTTCGATGATCTGTTTGCCCAGATACCGCTTTTTCTCGACCTCCTTAAGCAGAACGCGGTTGATCTCTGCAGCTTCCTCCGAGCCCGGCTTTACGAACTCGACCGCCAGGTCGGCAGCGGACTTGCGATTCGCAAGCTTCGGTACGAAAACCACGCGGTAGGCGAAATCCGGATCGGCCATCTGTTCATCTGACAGGCCCTTGTGAAACGCATCCATCAGTGTCTCAATATGTGCCGGAAGGGAACTGGCCTTCTTAAGGATCGAGCGCTGGTCAGAACTGAACGTGACGAACTGCAGGGCTATGGGAAGGCGGCGTTCGAGACCATACTGGCCGCCGAATAGCTTTTTGATTGCCTCATTGAAGTTGATGCAGCAAGCCTGCATCTTCGCACTGACCGCGTCATCGATCCGGCTGGTCATACGATGCTCAATCTCGTGCCGGATCAAGATCAGGAATTCCAGGTTTTTCACGGCACCAACTGGTATCGGGCATTTGGCATGCCTGAGGCACATGCCCAGTTCCCAATAGCAATCCTCTCCCGAGGCCGTCTTTTTGACCGTTCCGTCTGCATTTTTATAGCGATAATCGATACCTTCACGGCGGTAAAAAGCATGCATCAGGTAAGTCCAGGCGATGACGCTGGTGACGATGAACAGTTCCGCACGGAAGGTAAGGCCTGCGCCATTGAAAGTGTGAACGGCTGCGATCATTGCTTCACGTGCCTTGATCAGCAATTCATCCCCTCGCACGCTCAGACCAGTCGCCGGATCAATATCCGGCCAAGTCGCGAGATAATCGCTCAAGTCGTCGTCGGTTGCGGCCTTAACAGCCTTATGCTTGGCCTCTGTTCTGATTTCGGAAATGACGCGATGGTTCACGGACCGAGTCGGCCGTGTGAAGTACGCAAGGATTTCTTGATCGCTATAGCCGCCCCGAGCAAGCATCGCCTTCACCAAGGCAATTTCCCATCTCTCAAGCGGGAGCCGTAGTTTTTTCGCCAATTCTTCCCCCTTTATGCCCAAAGGGGATACCACTAGAAAAGCTGGCGAGTCGCAACTTATAAGCTAAGTATCTGCTCCGATTCTCATCCGTTGGGTCGACCACTCGCAAAGGGTTGTCGTTTCAGTCAACGGATGAGTCGGGCTATAAGAATGGCGACCCCTGCAGGATTCGAACCTGCGACAACCTGCTTAGAAGGCAGGTGCTCTATCCAGCTGAGCTAAGGGGCCATCCCGCGCCGCGACAGGCCGGCGGCGCTACGAGGCGATGCGGCATTGCTGGAATGCCGCAGGATCTCAGTGCGTCCAGGGCTGCAGACGCGTGTACTTGAAATTGTCGGTATAGGAAACGACCTGGCGGTTCGGTTCCTTCGGCACGACGACGCGATAGCTGATGCCGTTGCGCTGGGCATAGGCTTCGGCCAGTTCCTGCGTTTCAAAGGTCAGCTTGACCTGCTGGCGCATGTCGCCCGACGAGGTGTAGCCCATGATCGGGTCGATCGTGCGCGGCTGCTCCTGGTCGAACTCGAGAACCCACCGGTGCGTCTTGGCCTTGCCCGACTGCATTGCGGTCTTTGCAGGACGATAGATCTTGGCAGACATGTCTGAAACGCGCTCCAGAAACAGGGCTTCGGGGATCCGCCCCCTGCCCGATATGCAAGACATTTCCGGGCTTTTACCTCGGAAAACGACAACCGGCATTGGCAGAGGCTTGCGCAAGCATCCCTCGGATTCCAATCCGGATACCGAGGGTGTGAATAGCCGGGAAAGCCGGTTTGTTCAAGTGGAATAACCGGAAGGCTGCCCCGCGCTCGCGGGGTGCGCCCAGAATTCTGCCCCGCCGGCCGCAACCCGCCGGCGTCGCCGGTCACACCACCAGCAGCGGCGTCTTTCCCCTCACCCGGTTGTAGAGGTCGATTGCGTCCTGCTGTAGCATCCGCACGCAGCCCGACGAGGCGTTCTTGCCGATCGAGCGCCACTGCGGCGACCCGTGAATGCGATAGAGCGTGTCCTCGCCGTTCTGGAAGATGTACATCGCCCGGGCGCCGAGCGGATTGTCGAGACCCGGATCCATTCCGCCGGCCTCGATGCCGTATTTCTTCAGATGCGGCTGGCGCGCCACCATCGAATCCGGCACCGTCCAGCGCGGCCACTTGCGCTTCCAATGTACCACTGCCCTGCCTTTCCAGGCCCGCCCCTGCGCGCCAAGGCCGACGCCATAGCGGATCGCCTTGCCGCCGGGCAGCACCCAGTAGAGGAACCTTTTCTCGGTATCGACGACGATCGAATACGGCGGTTCGGCGGTGGCATAATCGACCGTCTGCCGCAGGAACCTGGGGTCGATCGCTGCGTGATCGACGGCCGGAAGGTCGTAGCCTTCATCGGTCACGGCGGCATAGATCTTGGCGTAGTCCGGCAGCGGATGACGCTCCGGGCCCTGTGCGGCCGGCATCGCCACGGGGGCCTGCGTGCTTGCAGGCGTCGGGGCAGATGCGATTTCGGGTTTGGGAACCTGGGTACAGGCGGTGACGGGGATACCGGCAAGACATGCGAGGAAGGACCGGCGGGACAAACTAAACGACAATTTTCTATTCCAGTAAGGGCATTCGTCGGGAGAGACCGTTGGCCTCCATCACATTCGTGACCGAAATGTGGTCGAATACGGAGTGAGCAGTTGACGAACTGCAAGGATGCTCTCTCGGTCCCGCGGTGTTGCAAATTTCCCTCGGGGCTGGCCTCCGAACGCCCCACGTCGGCCGCCGTAATACGGGCACCGGAAAAATGAGGAACCTTTGCGCCTGCCCCGGCGTTTTCGGCACAGGAACGTAACGGGAGAAAGACGATGCGACGGATTCTGATTGCGCTTGCTGCCACCACGATGCTCGGCGCCCCAGCCTATGCCCAGACGGCACAAACCACCGAGACGTTCGTCGTCGCCAAGCCGACCGACGTGCTCAGCGACAACCTGATCGATCTCAACGTCACCAATCAGCAGAAGGAAAAGATCGGCGAAATCAAGGATCTGGTGCTCTCCCAAGGCGTGCTCGCCGGCTACATCGTCGAGGTCGGCGGTTTTCTCGGCATGGGCGATCGCTACGTGATGGTAAGTCCGGATGCGATCAAGATTACCTATGTCGAAAGCGACAAGAAGTGGACCGCCGAGATGGACGCAACCAAGGAACAGCTCATGGCGGCGCCCGAGTTCAAGTACGAAGGCCGCTGGAAGGAATAGCGGGCACCAGACGAGGAAAGGCCCCGGTGCGGGGCCTTTTTCTTCTCCCGCATGCATCAGACATATGGCCGCCTCTCACTTCAATGCGACGGTCACGCGCTCGATCGCTCCCGTGAACGCGAATGGCGGCGTGTAGGTGAAGTCGACGGCAGACCCGACATCCATGCCGACGTCCAGGCCCTCGCCGAGCGAGATCTGGATCGGAATGGTCTTCTCCAGTTCTTCCCTCGCTACCTCGGCGCCATTGACCTTCATCGACACAGTCGCGCCCTTGCCGGTCTCGCCCGGAGCACCATGGTAATCGAAGTCGACCTCGAGCTTCACCTTGCCCGTCGGCAGCCGATCATTGCCGGTGATCGTCGGCCGCTCGAGCGCCAGGTAGTTGTAGACGAAATTGGGCTTGCCCTCGCGGACGTAGAGGCCATAGCCGCCGACCATCCCGCCCTGGGTCACGACCATTCCTTCGGCACCGCCCTCGGGCACGTCGATGTCGGCGGTGAGCGTCCAGGACTTGTTGAGGATGCGCGGCGACGCATCGGCCGGAAGGCCGACCTGACCGGGATAATAGGTGAAACTGGTTGCATTGCCGGAAAGAACAGGGCGCCCCATGGCCTCGGCGTTCAGCCGCTCCACCGCCCGGCCGTCGAGCGGCAACACGTTGTTGCGGGCCGCCTCTGCCCACCAGAGGTCCTGCAACTGCCGCAGCTTCTCGGGGTTCCGGGCTGCCACGTCGTGCGCCTGCGAGAAGTCGTCGGTGATGTTGTAGAGTTCCCACTTCTGGGCATCGGGATCGTATTTCTGGCGTATCGGGATCCAGGGGGCGGAGGCCGGTGCCGATGCCATCCATCCGTCCTGATAGATGCCGCGGTTACCGAGGAGCTCGAAATACTGTTGGGCGCGGTGCTCCCGCGCGCCGGCGTTGACAAGGCTGTCGGCGAAACTGATGCCCTCGATCGGCTTCTGCGGCACGCCGTTCAGTTCCTCGGGCGGTGTAATGCCGATGACCTGGTAGAGCGTCGGCACGATGTCGATGGTGTGGACGAACTGGCTGCGGACCCCACCGGGATCGGGAATATGGCCAGGCCAGGAAATGATCATCGGATTGCGAGTGCCGCCGAAGTGGCTCGCGACCTGTTTGGTCCACTGGAACGGCGTGTCCATCGCATGCGCCCAGGCGGACGGGAAGTGATTGAAGTGCTTCGGCCCGCCAAGTTCGTCGATCACCTTGATGTTGTCCTGCCAGGTCTCGGCGATGCCGTTGAAGAACAGGTTCTCGTTGGTCGAGCCCTCGAGCCCGCCTTCGGCGCTCGACCCATTGTCGCCGGCAATATAGATGAAGATGGTGTTTTCCGTCCCGGGCAGCGCCTTCACGGCGTCGACGACCCGACCCATCTCATGATCGACGTTCTCGCCATAGCCGGCGAACACCTCCATCATTCGCGAATAGAGGCGCTTCTGGTCGGCGTTGAGGCTGTCCCAGGCCGGAAGCCCGGCCGAACGGACGGTCAGGTCAGTATTTTGCGGTGCCACTCCGAGCGCCTTCTGCCGCGCCAGCGTGTGCTGGCGGTAGGCGTCCCAGCCTTCGTCGAACTTGCCCTTGTAGGACGCGATCCATTGCGCCGGCACCTGGTGTGGCGAGTGCGTGGCGCCCGGTGCCACGTAGAGGAAGAACGGCCGCTCGGGAGCTATCGACTTGACCCTGCGGACCCAGGCGATGGCATGATCGGCAAAGTCGCCGGTCATGTAGTAGTCCGGATCCTTCGACGCCGGCACGAGATTGCGGTTCTCATAGAGAACCGGGTTGTAGTGGTTCATGTCGCCACCGTTGAAGCCATAGAAATAGTCGAAGCCGAGACCATTGGCCCAGCGGTCGAAAGGCCCGGCCGCGCTGATTTCCCAGGCGGGCGTATTGTGGTTCTTGCCGATCCAGGCGGTCATGTAGCCGTTCTGGCGCAGCACCTCGCCGATCGTGCCGGCGGCCTTCGGGATGATCGAGGTATAGCCGTCATAGCCGGTTGCCGCCTCGCCGATGATGCCGGTCGCCGCCGAATGGTGGTTGCGCCCGGTGATCAGCGCCGCCCGCGTCGGCGAGCAGAGCGCGGTGGTATGGAACCGCGTGTAGCGCAGCCCCTCCCTGGCAAGAGCGTCCATCGTCGGCGAGGTGATGCCGCCGCCGAACGTGGCGAACTGGCCGTAGCCGGCATCGTCGAGCAGGATCAGCACTACGTTCGGCGCGCCCTGCGGCGCCTGCACCGGCTGCGGAAATTGCGGCGGATCCGAATCCTCGATGGTGCGGCCGACATTGCCGGGGAAGCGGAAGTCGGGCCGCGGCAGCACAGATGGCGTGGAAGCAGTCGGCCACGAGGGCCGCTCCTGGCTGGCGGCCGGGGCCGCGAAGGAAAGGACGGATGAAAGCAGGGCGAGCGAAAAGACTGACACGCGCATGGGAGAACCTCCGCCGTTGAAAGCAAATTCTCATCTGCAGGCGCAAGCGGACAGGCCCGAGCCGTCCGTCGCACGCGGGTAGCTCACTTTTCCGGGATCGGTGCGGCAGTGTACTACAGCCGAGGTCCGAACGCGTCATCAACAATAGGAATGACGGGTTACTCAGCGTGGAGATCGAAGCGGCTTAGGTGGCTGGATGACCTCACGGAGGCGCATCTATTCGCGTGGCGAGCCTAGAGCGACTGCGCATAGATCATCGTGAATGATCCATCTCTGACCGCTCGCCGCGGCGCGAGGCCGTGCGACATGGCTTTCACCGGCTGATCCCACACAGATATCCGACTGCCGCCGCGATACCCAGCGCCATCAAGGGGCTTTGCCGTACATAATTTCCG
>JAEWPB010000171.1 GCA_023399465.1 Pseudomonadota bacterium | reverse complement strand
GGTCCGGCCCGATCCAGACGAGACCGGCATCGATGACGGCACTGGCGAATTCGGCGCGCTCGGAAAGGAAGCCGTAGCCCGGATGCACGGCATCGGCGCCGGAGCGGTGGGCGACGGCGATCAGCTTGGCGATATCGAGATAGCTGGCGCTGGCGCTCGCGCCGTTCAGCGCATAGGCTTCGTCCGCCATGGCGACGAACGCGGCATCGACGTCGGCATCGGCATAGACGGCGACCGAAGCGAGGCCATAATCCTTGCAGGCCCGGATTATCCGCACCGCGATCTCGCCGCGGTTTGCTATCAGAACCTTTTTCATTGCTGCTTTCCTGGAATGATGCGGGGGGCGAAGCGGCTGACCGCATTGAAGCGGATACGCGCGCCAACGGGAACCTGCCCGGCCAGATCGAGATGGGGCTCGGCTACATTGGCGATGACCGGATAGCCGCCGGTCAGCGGATGATCGGCAAGAAACAGCACGGGCTGGCCGCTGGCCGGCACCTGGATGGCGCCGCGGACCGTGGCCTCGCTCGGCAACTCAGCAGGATTTTCGCGCTCGAGCGCGGCACCGTCGAGACGGATGCCGACGCGGCTCGACTGCGCCGTGACGGTCCACTCCTGCGACAGGAAGCTTTCGACCGCGCGGTCGGTAAACCAGTCGGTGCGCGGCCCCATGTCCACATCCAGCGTGACCGTTTCGCCGGCGCGGGGCAGATCGCCGGCGGCAGGCTCCTCGATCGAGACGACCGAACCGGGTGCCGCCGACAGAACGAGGATCACGTCGCCCGCCTTCACCGCAGACGGACCGATCTGCGCCAGCGTATCGGTTGCGGCGCTGCCGAGCACCGGCGCCACCGCGAAGCCGCCACGCAGCGCCAGATAGGAGCGCGCCCCGGATTCGGGGGCGCCGAACGTCACTTCATCGCCGTCATCGAGCGCGATCGCACGTCCGCAGGAGGCTACTATCTTCTCGCCCGCAGCGCTTCTGATCGAGACGGACACGGGAGCGCCGGTCACAGCCATGACGCCGGCGCCGCGCATCTTGAACCGGAGACCGCCGAGCGTGATTTCGAGGGCAGCAGCACCTGCCGGATTGCCGACAATCCGGTTGGCCGCCCGGAGGCTGACGCGATCCGCGGCACCCGAGGCGCTGATGCCCTGACTCGCCTGCCCGGCACGTCCGAGATCCTGAAACAGGACCGGCAGACCGGTGGCGAGAACCTCAATTGCAGCCGCACTGCCAACACCTGCGGGAATTCCTGCCCTGGTGGCAGCAGGCACTTTCGGCGCCACGACCTCATACGGCTTTTCCTTCGCCATGTCGCGGAAGCGGACGCGATTGCCGGGCTGCAGCAACGAGGCCGGCGTGCGATCGATATCGAACATCGCAAGCGGCGTGGAGCCGATCAGTTGCCAGCCGCCGGGACTGGCCTTCGGATATACGCCGCTGAACTCGCCGGCGAGCCCGACCGACCCGGCCGGCACGCGCGTGCGGGGCGACTTGCGCCGCGGCACCGCAAGCATCGGATCTCCGCCAGCAAGATAGCCGAATCCGGGCGCAAAACCGGTGAACGCAACCACGTATTCGCCCGCGCAATGCCGGCGCACGACCTCTTCGATGGTGAGCCCCACGAGGCCGGCGACTTCCGCCAGATCCTCGCCGTCATAGCGGACAGGGATTTCCACGAGCGGTCCGGACGCCGCCCTAAGATCGCCGCCACGCTGCGCCGCAACAGCATCGATCACCGCCTCACGGATAATCTCGGCCGGGTCGAACGCAATCAGCAGCGTGCGGGCCGCCGGAATGATCTCGCGAACACCGGCGACGGGTGATGCCTGCAACGCCTCGAGCAGCGCCAGCGTTTCTACAAGATCGGCAAGCTCCACCAGCACGCAGTCCGCCCTCACGGGCAGGATGCGTAGTGACGTGTCGCGGGATTGAGGGAGAACACCAGCAGGCATGACGGCAGGCCTTAGACGGCGGCAGCGAAGGGGCGGATCGCGAGACCTTCCTCTTCGAGAAGCGCTCGCAACCGGCGCGCCATTGCCACCGCACCGGGGCTGTCGCCATGCACGCAGATCGACTGGGCATCGACCTTCGTCATCTTGCCGTCGATCGATTCCACCACACCTTCCTTGACCATGCGGACCATGCGTTGTGCGACAAGCTCGGGATCGTGGAGGACGGCACCCTTCTCCCGGCGCGACACAAGATTGCCGTCCGCGGTGTAGGCGCGATCGGCAAAAGCCTCGGCGACGACAGCCAACCCCGCGGCCCGCGCCTGCTCTATGAGCGGCGACCCGGCGAGCGCAACGAGCACGAGGGCCGGATCGATGGCGCGGATGGCGGCGATCACGTCGGCAGCCTGGCGGGCATCGATTGCGATTGTATTATAGAGCGCGCCATGCGGTTTCACATAGGTGACGCGGGTTCCGGCGGCCTGGGCCAACCCCTTGAGCGCGCCGATCTGGTAGATGACATCGCCGACGAGTTCGTCGCTGGCCGGATCCATGTTGCGCCGCCCGAACCCGGCCAAATCCCGATAGCCGACATGCGCCCCGACCGCGACACCGCGCGATGCTGCCGCGCGCAGGGTGCGCAGGATGCCGGCCGGATCGCCGGCATGGAAGCCGCAGGCGACATTGGCGCTGCTGACGATATCGAGCATGGCCTCGTCGTCACCCATCTTCCAGGCGCCGAAGCCTTCGCCCAGGTCACTGTTGAGATCGATCGCCAGCATGAATTCACCGTCCCTGATTATCGCCCCCGAAAATAGCAAAAGGGAACAATCGCGTCCACTGTTGAACAATTTTCCGATATTGCCCTACAAAATGGTGTCCGCCTATACTCCGGTCCGCAGCGAAGCGTTCACGCTGGCCGCAGGGAACCGATCCAACAAGGGAAATCTACGCTTGGCAGTACGCAGACCACGGGCACAGGCAACCGGAGCTCCCGGGAAAGAGGTTCAGGGTCCCGGCGCCGCGCGGACAGGCGAGCCACTGCAGACACTGGCCGAGACGATCGCCGCCTGCATTCGCGAACGCGTCATTTCCGGCGCCCTGACGCCGGGCAGCCATCTTTCCGAGCAGATGCTGAGCGATGAGCTGCAGGTTTCGCGCAACACGCTGCGCGAGGTCTTTCGCCTGCTGACCAAGGAGAGGCTGCTCCGCCACGAAGCCAACCGCGGCGTGTTCGTGTCGACCCCAGGCATGTCCACGATCGTCGACATCTATCGGGTCCGGCGCTTCATCGAATGCCCGGCACTCGCCCAGGCCCATCCGCAGCATCCGGGCGCCAGAAAGATGCGGGAAGCGGTGGAGGCTTCGCAACGCCACCGCGGCAACCGCGACTGGCTTGCCGTCGGCAGCGCCGACATCGCCTTTCACGCCGCGATCGTCGATCTCGCCGACAGTCCGCGCCTGTCGGCATTCTATGCGCAGATCTCTCTGGAACTCCGGCTGGTCTTCGGCCTGCTGCAGGATCCGGAATTCCTGCATGGTCCCTTCATCGACGAGAACATCGCAATCCTCACCCGTCTGGAACAGGGCCGGCCTGCGGAGGCCGCCGAAATGCTGGACGCCTATCTGCTGCGCGCCGAACGCTACATTCTCGGCGCCTATACAAGGGTTGCAAACGGGGCCGAATGACGGCGACCACGCGGCATGTCCATGCGCACGCCCCCCGGTCTGGCGCGTCAGACGGTCAGGTGCCTGCGCGCTTCCTGAGTATCGAGCGTCTCGGCCGGCCCCTGGTGGACGATCTCGCCACGATCCATGATGTAGACATGGTCGGCAAGTTCGCGGCAGAAGTCGAGATACTGCTCGACCAGCAGGATGGCCATGCCGGTCGAATCCCTGAGGTAGCGGATCGCCCGGCCGATGTCCTTGATGATCGACGGCTGGATGCCTTCCGTCGGCTCGTCGAGCACGAGGATCTTCGGGCGCGTCACCATGGCCCGGCCGATGGCGAGCTGCTGTTGCTGGCCGCCTGACAGGTCGCCGCCGCGCCGCCCGAGCATCGAGCGCAGGATCGGAAAGAGGTTGAAGATGTCGTCCGGGATCGAGCGCTCCCCGCGCGGCAGCGGTGCATAGCCGGTCTTTAGGTTCTCCTTCACCGTCAGCAGCGGAAAGATCTCCCGTCCCTGCGGCACATAGCCGATCCCCTGCTTGGCGCGGCGATAGGGCGCCATGCCGTTCAGCGCCACGCCATTGAAGCTCACCGTGCCGGCGGAAAGCGGGTGCTGACCGGTAATCGCCCTCAGCAGGCTCGACTTGCCGACACCGTTGCGGCCGAGCACGCAGGTTATCTTGCCCATGTCGGCATCGAGCGAAATACCGCGCAGGGCCTGCGCCGCGCCGTAGTGAAGGTTTGCGTTCCTGACTGCCAGCATCTCAGCGCCCCAGATAGTTCTCGATCACCTTGGGATCGTTGCTTACGAAATCGATCGACCCTTCGGCGAGCACCGAGCCTTCCGCCAGGCACGTCACCTTGACGCCAAGGTCGCGGATGAAGCCCATGTCGTGCTCGACGACGACCACCGAGCGGCTCCTGGCGATTTCCTTGAGCAGCACCGCCGTTTCCGCCGTCTCCGCATCGGTCATGCCGGCGACCGGCTCGTCGACGAGCAGCAATTTCGGCTCCTGCGCCAGCAGCATGCCGATTTCCAGCCACTGCTTCTGGCCATGGGACAGATTGGCCGCCAGTTCGTCCTTGCGATGCGTGAGCCGGACCGTCTTGAGGATTTCCTCGATCCGGTCGCGGTCCTCCGGGGTCAGCCGGTAAAACAGCGTCGCGAACACGCCGCGCTTGCGGTTGAGGGCAAGCTCCAGGTTGTCCCAGACGGTATGGCTCTCGAACACGGTCGGCTTCTGGAACTTCCGGCCGATGCCGAGCTGGGCGATATCAGCCTCGTCCCTCTTCGTCAGGTCGATGTCGCCGTTGAAGAACACCTCTCCGCTGTCCGGCCGCGTCTTGCCGGTGATGATGTCCATCATCGTCGTCTTGCCGGCGCCGTTCGGGCCGATGATCGCGCGCAACTCGCCGGGCTCGACCACGAAGGACAGCGAATTCAGCGCCTTGAAACCATCGAAGGAGACGGAAACACCATCGATGTAGAGCAGGCTTTTCGGTTTCTTCTCGGTCATCGCATCACTCCGCAGCCATGGGGCCGGCATCGAGGCCGGCGGGCCTTTCCTGCTCCGCCTTGCGATATTCGCGGCGGGTGGCGAAGAAGCCCGAAATAGTGCCGACGATGCCCTTCGGCAGGAACAGCGTGACCGCCACGAACAGCGCCCCGAGCGCAAACAGCCAGAACTCGGGGAAGAGGCCGGTGAAGATCGTCTTGCCACCGTTGACCAGGACCGCGCCAATGATCGGCCCGATCAGCGTCGCCCGGCCGCCAACCGCCGTCCAGATGACCACCTCGATCGAGTTCGCCGGGGCGAATTCGCCGGGATTGATGATGCCGACCTGCGGCACGTAGAGGGCGCCGGCGATCCCGGCCATCATCGCGGAGACGACGAAGGTGAAGAGCTTCATGTGCTCGACCCGAAAACCGAGGAAGCGCACGCGGCTTTCGGCGTCGCGGATGCCGACCAGCACCTTGCCGAACTTCGAGCGGACGATGGCCGAGGCGACGACCAGCGACAGCGCCAGCATGATCGCAGACGCCGCAAAGAGTGCGGCACGGGTGCCGTCCGCCTGGATGTTGAAGCCGAGGATGTCCTTGAAGTCGGTCAGCCCGTTGTTGCCGCCGAACCCCATGTCGTTACGGAAGAAGGCAAGCAGCAGCGCATAGGTCATCGCCTGGGTGATGATCGACAGGTAGACGCCGTTGACGCGCGAGCGGAAGGCGAACCAGCCGAAGACGAAGGCAAGCAGGCCAGGCACGGCGACGACCATCAGCGCCGCGAACCAGAACTGGTCGAAGCCGTACCAGAACCACGGCAGTTCCTTCCAGTTGAGGAAGACCATGAAGTCGGGCAGGACGGGGTCGCCATAGACACCGCGCGGGCCGATCTGGCGCATCAGGTACATGCCCATGGCATAGCCGCCGAGCGCGAAGAACGCGCCATGACCGAGCGAAAGGATGCCGCAATAGCCCCAGACGAGATCGAGCGCCAGCGCCAGCAGGGCATAGGTCAGGTACTTGCCGAAGAGCGCGACCAGATAGGTCGGCACATGCAGCGGATTGTCCTCGGGCAGCAGCAGGTTCGATGATAGCGATGGCGATCACGATCTTGCGCTCGAACGACCTCAACAGGAACGCCGCAATCATGCTTCCACCGCCCTTCCCTTGAGCGCGAACAGGCCGCGCGGCCGCTTCTGGATGAACAGGATGATGAGCACGAGCACGAGGATCTTTCCGAGAACCGCGCCGGCATAGGGTTCGAGGAACTTGTTGAGGATGCCGAGCGAGAAGGCGCCGAAGAGCGTGCCCCAGAGATTGCCGACCCCGCCGAACACCACCACCATGAAGCTGTCGATGATGTAGGACTGGCCGAGATTGGGCGAGACGTTGTCGACCTGGCTGAGCGCGACGCCGGCGATCCCTGCGATGCCGGAGCCGAGCGCGAAGGTGAAGGCGTCGACCCAGGGCGTGCGGATGCCCATCGAGGAAGCCATGCGCCGGTTCTGCGTGACTGCGCGCATGCGCAAGCCGAAGGCGGAGCGCTTGAGCAGCATGAGCAGGAACAGGAACACGGCAAGCGAGAAGACGATGATCCACAGGCGGTTCCAGGTGATCGTCAGCCCGCCGAGCTCGAAGGCACCGGACATCCACGAGGGGTTCCCGACCTCCCGGTTGGTCGGACCGAAGACCGTGCGCACCGCCTGCTGCAGGATCAGCGAGATCCCCCAGGTGGCAAGCAGCGTTTCGAGCGGCCGGCCGTAGAGGAAGCGGATCACGCCGCGCTCGATGACGAGACCGACGAAGCCGGTAAACAGGAAAGCGACCGGAAGTGCGATCAGCAGCGACCAGTCGAACAGGGCCGGATTGGTGGTGCGGATGATCTCCTGCACCACGAAGGTCGAATAGGCCCCGAGCATCACCATTTCGCCGTGCGCCATGTTGATGATGCCCATCACGCCGAAGGTGATGGCAAGGCCGATGGCGGCAAGCAGCAGCACCGAGCCGAGCGACAGGCCGTAAAGCACGTTCTGGCCGGCATCCCAGAGCGCAAGCGTTCCCTCGATCTTGGTGATCGCCGCATCTATATCCGCTTTCAGCGCGTCGTCTGTGCCGTTCACAGCGGTCATCAGGATCGAGATCGCCTCGCGCCCTCCCCGCAGCTGAATGGTTTCGATTGCCGCCTTCTTGTCCTCGATGGAACGATCGGACGACAGGAGCTGAACACCGCGCGCGCCTTCGAGAACCGTCCGGATTTCGCCGTCCTTCTCCGCCGCAAGGGCGGCCTCGACGGCATCGAGCGAACCGGCACTCGGCGATTTCAGGACCGATTGCGCGGCCTGCAGGCGCGTCGCCCGGTCGGGGCTCATCAACGTCAGGCCGCCAAGCGCGGCACGGATCGCCCGGCGCAGGCCATTGTTGACCTTGATCTTGGAGAGCGCGGATTTCGCCTCCTCGCCGGCCGACACCCCCATCAGCGGGTCGATGATCTCGAGCTTCGAGCCGGCCTTCTTCGTCAGGAACACCGCACCGTCGGACTTGCGCACGAAGAGATCGCCCTCACCAAGCGCTTCGAGAGCGGGCACGACCTTCGGGTCGCCGCTCTTCGCGAGATTCGCTACTAGTTCCTCGGCTTCCGAAAACGATGCCTTTCCAAGCGCATTTACCATGGCTGCAAGGTCGTCTGCGGCATGCAGTTTTGTCGCCGCCATCGACAGGGCGAGGCACAACCCCACAAACAGGATCCGAAAAGCCGGAAAGATCAGTCGGTTCAACATACTCGCCCCTCAAGCTGTCGCGGGCAGCCTGGACTGCCCGCGAGATTGTCGATCGATGAGAGGAGATCAGGAGCCCTTGCCACCGCACTTGCCGAGCGCGACGTTGAAGTTGCCGCAGTTCATCGGCAGGCGCCAATCGGCGATCAGGTCCTTGGAGTCGGGCAGGTAGTCGGACCATTCGTCGCCGACGACAAGGCCGGGGGTCTCGTAGACGATGTCGAACTGGCCGTCGTCCTGGATTTCACCGATCAGCACCGGCTTGGTGATGTGGTGGTTCGGCATCATGGTGGAGTAGCCGCCCGAGAGGTTCGGGACCGATACGCCGATCAGCGAGTCGATGACGGCGTCGGTGTCGGTGGTGCCGGCCTTTTCGACCGCCTTCACCCACATGTTGAAGCCGATATAGTGCGCTTCCATCGGATCGTTGGTCACGCGCTTGTCGTTCTTGGTGTAGGCCTGCCAGGTCTTGATGAACTCGGCATTGGCGTCGTTTTCGACGGACTGGAAGTAGTTCCAGGCGGCGAGATGGCCGACGAGCGGCTTGGTGTCGATACCGGCGAGTTCCTCTTCGCCGACCGAGAAGGCGACGACCGGGATGTCTTCAGCCTTGATGCCCTGGTTGCCGAGCTCCTTGTAGAACGGCACGTTGGCATCGCCGTTGATGGTCGAGACGACCGCCGTCTTCTTGCCGGCCGAGCCGAACTTCTTGACGTCGGACACGATCGTCTGCCAGTCGGAATGACCGAACGGCGTGTAGTTGATCATGATGTCCTCGGCCTTCACGCCCTTGGCGAGCAGGTAGGCTTCGAGGATCTTGTTGGTGGTGCGCGGATAGACGTAGTCGGTGCCGGCCAGTACCCAGCGCTCGACCTTTTCGTTCTCCATCAGGTAGTCGACAGCGGGGATCGCCTGCTGGTTCGGGGCAGCGCCGGTGTAGAAGACGTTACGCTGGCTTTCCTCGCCTTCGTACTGCACGGGATAGAAGAGGATGTTGTTGAGTTCCTCGAACACCGGCAGGACCGACTTGCGCGACACGGACGTCCAGCATCCGAAGACAGCCGAAACCTTGTCCTTCTCGACGAGTTCGCGCGCCTTTTCAGCGAAGAGCGGCCAGTCGGAAGCGGGGTCGACGACGACCGCTTCCAGCTTCTTGCCGAGAACGCCGCCTTTCTTGTTCTGCTCCTCGATGAGCATCAGCATGGCGTCCTTGAGCGTGGTCTCGGAGATGGCCATGGTACCCGAAAGCGAGTGCAGGATGCCGATCTTGATCGTATCTTCGGCCGCGAGCGCCCCCTGCAGCGCGGTGGTCGAGAGAATGGCGCCGAGCAGCGCGCCGCTGACATAAGCCTTCAATTTCATTGGTCTAGCCCCTCTTCTTGTGGTTCGGCGCAACGGAAGCAAAACGTTAACAACCAGTTGCCTGAAGCCACTATCGAGCAGGGCTGGGGGAAACCGCATACGTCATATGACGTAGACCCCGGGGGGAAATGTGCAAGTTTTGTGCATGCCCACCTCTTAAGCAGACAGCCGATGCGTGCTAGGGAATCCTGCGGTCGCGCCAAGATGGTGTGGCGTCCGATCCCTGGAGCTTCGATGGCAGCGCGGCAACGCATCATTCCCGTCCGGCGCGAATACAACCGTTGGGTCGCCAACCAGACGCTGGAAGACTATGCGCTGCGGTTTACCGCCAAGGGCGCCCGAAAGTTCTCCTCCAACCGCATCTCGCATACGGCGATCGGCGCGATTTCCTTTCTCGCGCTCGAAGCGATCGGCGGCGCGATCACGCTGTCCTACGGCACCACGAACGCCTTCTTCGCCATTGTCGTCGCCAGTGTCGCGATGCTGGCGGTCGGCCTGCCGATCAGCCGCTATGCCATTCGCCACGGCGTCGACATCGACCTGCTGACCCGCGGAGCCTCCTTCGGCTATATCGGCTCGACCATCACCTCGCTGATCTATGCCAGCTTCACCTTCATGCTCTTTGCGATCGAGGCATCGATCATGTCCGGGGCGCTCGAGCTCGCGTTCGGCATTCCGCTCTGGCTCGGCTACATCATCTCCGCCGTCGCGGTCATTCCGCTCGTCACCTACGGCATCCGTCTGATCTCGAAGTTCCAGTTGCTCACCCAGCCCTTCTGGATCGTTCTCAACATCCTGCCCTTCGTCTTCATCGCCTTCCTCGACTGGGAGAAGATCGATCTCTGGCGCGCCTTTGCCGGCGTCAATCACTCCAATGCCGATCTCGGCGGATCCGCACCCTTCGACCTCATCGAGTTCGGGGCCGCCTCGGCCGTGATCCTCGCGCTGATGCCGCAGATCGGCGAACAGGTGGACTTCCTGCGATTCCTGCCGGCGGAGGGCCATCGCCGACTGAAGCATCGCATCGGCGTCTTCCTCGCCGGTTCCGGCTGGGTCGTGCTCGGCGTGCCGAAACTGCTCGCCGGGTCCTTCCTCGCCGTCCTGACGCTGTCGACCGGCGTGCCGGTGGACCAGGCGGCCGATCCGTCGCGGATGTATCTCGCCGCCTTCGGCTACATGATCCCGAACGAAACCGCCGCCATGCTGCTGATGGCCGCCTTCGTCGTCATCTCGCAGCTGAAGATCAACGTGATGAACGCCTATGCCGGCTCGCTCGCCTGGTCGAACTTCTTCTCGCGGCTGACGCACAGCCATCCCGGTCGCGTCGTCTGGCTGGTCTTCAACGTGGCGATCGCGCTGCTGCTGATGGAACTCGGCATCTACCGGCTGCTGGAGGAGACGCTCGGCATCTTCTCGATCATCGCCATGGCCTGGCTCTGCGCGATTTCCGCCGATCTCTTCGTCAACAAGCGGCTCGGCCTTTCCCCGCCCGGTATCGAGTTCAAGCGCGCCCACCTTTACGACGTCAATCCGGTCGGCTGCGGCACGATGCTGATTTCCGCCGGGATTGCGCTTGCCGCACATTTCGGCCTGTTCGGCGAACTGCTCGCCTCGCTTTCGACCTTTCTCACCCTGATCGCCTTTCTGGTCTCGCCGGTCATCGCCTGGGCGACCAGGGGAAAGTATTATCTGGCACGCAAGCCAAGACAGTCCTGGGCCAGTCTTTCCGCTATCACCTGCTCGATCTGCGAGCATCCCTTCGAGCCGGAGGACATGGCCTGGTGCCCGGCCTATGCGGCACCGATCTGCTCGCTCTGCTGCACGCTCGACAGCCGCTGTCACGACATGTGCAAGCCGCAGGCGAAGATCGACGTCCAGGCCGGAGCCGTCGCCCGCGCCATCCTCCCGGCAGTCGTCATCGAAAAGCTGTCGACCCGTCTCGGCCGCTACGCGATGACGGCGATTGCCTCCATCTCGGTGATCGGGGCGATCCTGGCGCTCATCGCCCATCAGGTGAATACCGCAACCCCTGAGATGGCCGAAGTCGTCGACCGGACGGTGACGATCGTGTTCTTCGTCCTCGCCGTCATCTCCGGGGTCGCGTGCTGGTTCTATGTGCTGGCGCATGACAGCCGGGTGGTGGCGGAGGAGGAATCCTCGCGGCAGAACACGCTGCTGCTGAAGGAGATCGCCGCCCACAGGAAGACCGACGCGGCGCTGCAGAATGCCAAGGAGGCGGCCGAAGCCGCCAACCGCGCCAAGAGCCGCTACGTCGTCGGCCTCAGCCACTAACTGCGGACCCCGCTCAACGCCGTTCTCGGATATGCGCAGATCCTCGAGCGCGACGAAACGATCCCGGCATCGCGACAGTCCGCCATCAAGGTCATCCGTCGCTCGGCCGACCACCTGTCCGGCCTGATCGACGGCCTGCTCGACATTTCCAAGATCGAGGCCGGGCGCCTGCAAGTCTACTCGAACGAGATCAACATCCAGGACTTCCTCGACCAGATCATCGACATGTTCCATCCGCAGGCGCAGGCCAAGGGGCTTGCCTTCGTGCATGAGCGCTCGCGGGCACTGCCAGTATATGTGCGCACCGACGAGAAGCGGCTGCGGCAGATCCTCGTCAACCTGCTGTCCAATGCCATCAAGTTCACGGACGAGGGAAGTGTGCGCTTTGAGATCGGCTACCGCAGCCAGGTCGCCACTTTCACCGTTGCCGACACCGGCCGCGGCATCGCCGAGAAGGACCTCGCGCGCATCTACGAACCGTTCCAGCGCGGCGAGGCCGACAGCATCCGGCCGATGCCCGGCCTCGGCCTGGGGCTGACCATCACGCGATTGCTCACCAATACCATGGGCGGCGAGAT
This sequence comes from Pseudomonadota bacterium, assembly GCA_023399465.1. Classification (GTDB taxonomy): domain Bacteria; phylum Pseudomonadota; class Alphaproteobacteria; order Rhizobiales; family Rhizobiaceae; genus Ferirhizobium. The sequence continues at coordinate 31,945 of JAEWPB010000171.1, read as the reverse complement.
CGCTGTGACGAGCGAGAAGGACGTCGGCTCGACCTTCCGGGTGCGGCTGATGCTGTCTGCCGTCGACCGTCCCAATACTGCCCCGGCGCCGGAGAAGAAAATCGTCTCCTATACCGGGCCGCGGCGCACGATCGTCGTCGTCGACGATAACGAGGACCATCGCGACCTCATGCAGGAAGTGCTGTCGCCGCTGGATTTCGTCGTGCTGACCGCGGCGAGCGGGACCGATTGTCTGACGCTGATCGAGGGCGTCAGCCCGGACCTCTTCCTCGTCGACATTTCGATGCCGGGGATGAACGGCTGGCAGCTGGCTTCGCGGCTACGGGAAATCGGCCAGTTGGCGCCAATCCTCATGCTGTCGGCTAATATCGGCGACGGCGCGCTGAATACCGGCGACGACAGCCACAACGACGCCATCGCCAAGCCGGTCGACATCCGCCGGTTGCACGACAAGCTCGCCGTCCATCTCGGCCTGAAATGGATCTATGCCGGTGATCCGCCGCCGCAGGCGAAGGCCAGCACTGCACCGGCCACCCCTCTCAGCCCCGGCCTCGCCCATGTGCAGGACCTGATCAGGCTCGGGGAGATCGGCTACATCCGCGGCATAGAGGCCAAGCTCGACGATCTCAGGCAGCGGGCCGAAAACCGCGCCTTCACCGAAGCGCTCGATGTCTATGTGCAGGCGTTCGACCTCGACGGATATCTAAAATTCCTGCAGGAATTCGACAACGAGAAGGTAGGCGGACATGGCTGAGGGGGCTCAACCGCGTGACATCGTCCTGCTGGTGGATGACAGCCCGGAGGCGCTCGGTTTCCTGATGGAGGCGCTGGAACAGTCCGGCTTCTCGGTGCTCGTCGCGACCTCGGGCGCCGCCGCGCTCAACATCGTCGAGCGCATCACCCCCGATCTCATCCTGCTCGACGCAGTCATGCCAGCGCTCGACGGCTTCGAAACCTGCCTTCGTCTGAAGGCCCATGCCAGCGTTTCGCAGGTTCCGGTGATCTTCATGACCGGCCTGACCGAGACCGAACACGTGGTCCGCGCGCTTGAATGCGGCGGCGTCGACTACCTGACCAAGCCGATCAACATCGATGAACTGCGGGCACGCATCCGCGTGCATCTCGCCAACGCCCGTTCGGCACAAAGCGCCCGGGTGGCGCTCGACGCGGCCGGCCGACATCTTCTCGCGGTGCGAGGGAACGGCAAGGTGCAATGGTCGACGCCACAGGCAACCCGCCTCGTCAATGCAGCGACCGGCAGTGACGAAGGGCTCGACGCCATCGCCGTCCACGTTGCGGCCTGGCTCGCCGGTCATGACGGCGCCAAGGCAATGCGCGAACCGACGCTTTCGATCGCCGAGGACGGTCCCGGGTCGCTGCAACTGACATTCCTCGGCTCGATCGGAGCGGACGAGCATCTCTTCCGCCTGACGGCCGCGAGCCAGCGCAGCGAGGATGAGGTGCTGCGCCAGCACTTCCCGCTGACGGCGCGCGAATCCGAGGTGCTGCGGTGGATCGCCAAGGGCAAGTCGAATCGCGACATCGGCGAGATCCTCGGCCTTTCCGCGCGCACCGTGAACAAGCATCTGGAGCAGATCTACGTGAAACTCGGCGTCGAAAACCGCGCCTCGGCCGCCGTCCGCGCGGCGCATGTGCTGCACGGGTTGTAGACCGTGGACGGCGAAGTGCTGCGCCAAAACCTCCGATTCCGATGATCTCCGTATCCGCTCCGGCTGCGTTGGGGTACCACCCCGACTGCGGCGGCCGGCAGGCTCGAAATTTTTCCTACCGACGCATCCAGCGGTGGAAAAAGTTCGTCGCGTCGAGGCCGCGAAAGAGCATAACCATCTAAAGTTATTCTACAGATTTTATATAGATTGAAATCACGTTCTTAATCGCCTTAGAGTTCACGCCATACGTTTCGTGAATGAGAGGCATAAATGATAACTCGTAGAAATTTGTTCCGCACCGTCAGCGCCGGGCTCCTCGCCGCCATGGCCATCGCGGCTCCGGCCGCGGCCACGGATGCACCAGCCCCCTCCACGAAGCTCATCGTCGCCGACCAGAGCGAACTCGTCCGCGCCCTCCTCGACGCCAGCGGCGAACGCGAAAAACTCGATTTCCAGATCGAGTTTCCGAACTTCGCCGGCGGCCCCGCAATCTATGAAGCCATTCGCGCCGGCGCCCTCGATATCGCCTATGTCGGCGACACTCCGCCCATCCAGGCCCGCGCAGCCGGGACCCTGCTGCCGATAGTGGGCACATTCACCCGCGAAGTGGCGCAGTACAAGCTGACCACCCGCCCGGGCCTCGTCATCAACAAGCTCTCCGAACTGAAGGGCAAGAAGGTCAGCTACATCGAAGGCTCCGGCCGGCAGGTCTTCCTGATCGAAGCCCTCAACCGCGCCGGGCTCAAGCTCGAGGATGTCGAACTCGTCAAGCTGCGGGTCGCCGACCTGCCAGACGCCATCCGCTCCAGCGCCGTCGACGTCGCCGTGCTGCAGGAACCGCACGTCACCCGTCTCGTGAACCAGGTCGGCGCCTCTCCGGTTCTCGATCCGGTCGAACGCCAGCTGCTGCCAAGCACGTCCTACTTCTATGCCCGCCCCGAGGTGCTTTCCGACCCGCAGAAAACCGCGGCGATCAAGGCTTTCCTGGCAGCGTTCATCCGCGCCGGAAACTGGAGCAACGACAATACCGATGCATGGGCGAAATTCTACTACACCGATTTCCAGCGCATCTCGCCCGAGGACACCGCTGCCATTCTCGAGGGACAGTCGCCGCTGGTCTTCCCGACTTCGGTGGAAGCCATTCCGCACCATCAGAAGCTGATCGACATCCTCTACCAGGCCGGATCGCTGGAGGAACGCCTCGATGCAACGCAGTCCTTTGTCGATGATTTCGACGCGGTCATATCCGACGCTCGCTGAGCCGGACGCTTTCCCACCGTCAGGAGACGACATGACCGACATCACCACCCAGAGCCTTTCGCCAGCCCGCAGCCTTGGCCGGCTGGCGTCCGGCGACCCGAACCGGACGGGCGAAAGAAGCGGCAATGCCCGCCTCACGCCCGCGCGCCTGCCGCCCGGACTGCGGCTCCTCGGCCCGGCCCTGGTGCTCGTCGCCTGGGAAGCCTTCTCGCGGCTCGGCTACCTTTCTCCGGCCACGCTAGTCGCACCGTCCGCGGCCGTCAGGACCGGCTACGAGATGTTCACAGACGGCAGCCTGCTGCCGCATTTCCTGGCATCGGCCGCACGCGCCTATGCCGGGCTGTTCCTCGGTATCCTCACCGGCGTGGTCCTTGCGCTGCTTTCCGGGCTGACCCGCAGCGGCGAAGCGCTGATCGACGGTCTCGTGCAGATCAAGCGTGCCGTGCCGACGCTGGCGCTCATTCCCCTCGTCATCATCTGGCTCGGGATCGGCGAGGCGATGAAGATATTCCTGATCTTCACCGCCGTGCTGGTGCCGGTCTACATCAACACCCATGCGGCCCTTCGCAGCATCGACATCGGCCACGTCGAGCTGGCGCACACCCTCGGCCTCAGCCGCGCCGAGTTCATCCGCCATGTCGCCCTGCCGGGGGCATTGCCGGGGTTTTTCGTCGCCTTGCGGCTTGCGGTGGCGCTCTGCTGGACCGCCCTGGTGGTGCTCGAACTGATCAACACCCAGACGGGCATCGGCTATCTGATGAACCGCGCGCGGGACTGGGGCCAGACCGACATCATCGTCGTCGGCATCATCATCTACGCCGTTCTCGGCCTCGCCTCGGACGGTGTGGTCAGGGCGATCGAGGCGCGGGCCCTCTCCTACCGAAGGGCGCTCGGATCATGAATGCATATGTTTCCGACACCGCCGCGGTGACGCTGCGCGACCTGTCGCGCAGTTTCAAAGGCAAGACGGTACTCGAGCGGATATCGCTCGACATTCCGCACGGCCAGTTCGTGTCGCTGCTCGGCGAATCCGGCTCGGGCAAGACGACGCTGCTGCGCGCCCTTGCCGGACTGGACGATGACGCCGAGACGAGAGGCCACTTCACCGCGCCCGAGAACTTCTCGGTCCTGTTCCAGGATTCGCGGTTGCTGCCCTGGAAGACGGTCATCGACAACATCACCCTCGGCTTGCGCCGGCCCGACGCCGGAGCCGCCGCACTGGCAATGCTGGAGGCCGTCGGCCTCGGCGAAAAGGCCGATGTCTGGCCGTCGACCTTGTCGGGAGGCCAGAAGCAGCGGGCCTCGCTGGCGCGATCGCTTCTGCGCGCGCCGGACCTGCTGCTTGCCGACGAACCCTTCGGCGCCCTCGACGCGCTGACGCGGATGAAGATGCACGCGCTGCTGCTGCGTCTCGTCGAGCGCCAGAAGCCGACGATCATTCTGGTCACCCACGACGTCGATGAAGCGTTGTTGCTCTCCGATCGGGTGCTGGTCCTGAGGGACGGCCGGATCGCCGAGGACTACACGGTGTCCGTGCCGCACCCGCGCCGCGCCCACCATTCCGAATTCTCGACGCTGCGCGCCCGACTGCTGAGCAGTCTCGGCGTGGAAGCGGAAACTGTCTGAAAGGATTCCCATGTCGCGACAGCTGCACCTCAATCTCTTTCTCATGTCTCGCGGCCATCACGAAGGCGCCTGGCGGCATCCGGCTGCAAACCACAAATCGCTGACCGGGCTCGATCTCTATGTCGATGCGGCCCGTGTCGCCGAGGCGGCCAAGTTCGACGCCGTGTTCCTGGCCGACGCCCTCGTGGCGCCAAACAGCAGCGGGCTCGCCTCTTCGGGCCTGCTCGAGCCGATCGTGCTGTTGTCGCTGCTGGCGGCGAAAACCCGGCGTATCGGCCTCATCGCCACCGCTTCCACCACCTACAGCCTGCCATACACGCTCGCGCGCCAGTTCGCCACGCTCGACCATCTCTCGAACGGCCGCGCCGGCTGGAACATCGTCACCTCCTGGGCGGCGGAAGCAGGCGCAAATTATGGCCTGCAGCAGAATGTCGACCACGGCGCGCGCTATGAACTCGCCGAGGAATTCGTCGAGGCCGTCGATGCCCTGTGGCGCAGCTTCCCCGCCGAAGCCGTGCTCGACGACCGCGACGGCGGGCAGTACCTGCGCTCCGAGTTGCTCCAGCCGATAAACTACGAGGGGCAGAACTATCGGACGAAGGGGCCGATCAATATTCCGCAAAGCCCGCAGCGCCGCCCGGTCTATATCCAGGCCGGTCAGTCAGAGTCCGGCCGGGCCTTCGCCGCGCGCTGGGCCGAAGCGATCTTCACCGCCCACATGACGCGGGAATCCGCCCAGGGCTTCTATGCCGACGTGAAGGGCCGGGCCAGCGCCTATGGCCGGCGCCCGGAAGACATCGTCATCCTGCCCGGCCTCAGCGCCGCCATCGGCTCGACCAAGCGCGAAGCCGAACAGGTCTGGGAAGAGCTCGACGCACTCACCAGCATCGAGGTCGGCCTTGCCCGGCTTTCCGCGCGCTTCGGCGGACATGATTTCAGCGCCCTGCCACTCGACAGGCCGCTGACGCGCGGCGACTTCCCGGATCCCGACCAGGTCGAGGCGTCGAAGAGCCGGGTCATCGGTTACATCGACGTCACGCTGAAGGAAGGCCTGACCCTCAGGCAACTGCTGCGCAAGCTCGCCGGCGCCCGGGGCCACTTCGCCATCGCCGGCACGCCCGAGGAAGTCGCCGATGTCATCGAGGACTGGTTCCGCTCGGGGGCTGCGGACGGCTTCAACGTCATGCCGCCGATCATCAACCGCCAGCTCGAGCTTTTCGCCGAGGAAGTGGTGCCGATCCTGCAGAAGCGCGGTCTGTTCCGCACGGATTATGAAGGCGAGACGCTTCGTTCGCACTTCGGTCTTGCCCCTCTGGCGGCTGGCGAAGGCAGCACCGTCGGCGCCGTCCGTCACGCCCGCGCCTCAACGGGCTAGCAAGCGGCAGGCGGGCTCGAGCTGCCGGCTTGCGAGGTGCAGGAATGTTGCCAGCGGGCACATCCCCTGCACCGTCTGGTCCCGGCAGCCGGGCAGTTCGAGGGCAACCGAACCGGGCGGCGCCGCGAGGCTCAACGCCGCCTGATCGCGCAATTGCTGCAAGGTCTGGTAGATCATCGAGACACGGACGTACTGGGTGCCGGCACGATCGCGCCAGCGCTCGAAGACCAGCGCTCCGCCGGGCGGGGTGTCGTCGGGCTGTCCCGGCAGCGTCCACGTCAAACCGAGCATGCCCCCCACATTGGCGATGTTGGTGTCGTGCCCGGCGAGAAAAAGGATGGACGACGGCAGGGTGAGCGGCCCCCACCGCTTCCCGGCTCCACCCGGTGTCAGCGCCATCGCAATGGTCTCGAGCAACGGCGTACCCCGATGACGGGCGATGTAGGGCGTGCGTTCCAGAAGCTCGAACTGCAGGTTGTGCAGCGCCAGCAGCGATAGCCACTGCCCGGGCTCTCGAATTCGCCCCCAGCCGACCTCCGGCATGCCCTGGGCCTGCTCGAGCAGGAAGATCTCGGCCAGTGTCGAGGACAGCCCCAATGCTCCGGAGAAGGAAATGTCCGCCCCGTCCTTCCGGATCTCGAGCGCGGTCGGCAGGACTTCGCCGAAACGGCACGGCTTTCCCTGCTCGCCATGCGTCCTGCAGAAGGGCGAGCGGGGAAAGTCCAGAACCCGGCTCATCTGTGCGAGATTTTCCCGATATCGCTCATCCAGCCGGTCGAACGGCATCCCCGCCTGCTGCTCGACCGCTTCTGCGGCGCGCGCCGGCACCAGACTGCACAACCCGGCCTTGACCGGATGAAACAACGGATCCAGCCGGTGCAGGTCCTGCTGGTGATGAATGGTCATTCCGCAGCCCGGCGCCAGTCCGGCCAGAAAGGCCGCGCCCGTTTCGCGTGTCCGCTGTGCCGTATCCGTCCAGACATAGACCGCACCGTCGGATGGACAGCCGCTTGGAGGCAAAAGCGCCTGCTCGATAAAAAGCTGGCGATAATATGCGGCCATCAGGGTGACCAGATGCGCGCCGCGCGGGGTGAGGTCGCCATCGGCGACCGGCCAATTCGGCCATCTGTCGGGTGTGAGATCCTCCATCAGCGGAGTCACGGCGACTGGCGCCCTCACGCCATGACGGCTGAGGATGACCACGCTTTCGAGCTGATAGCGGTCTTCCCGGGCCTCCCCAGTGGCAGCGAGGCAGGCCGCGAGGAGGACCGCCAGAACACCAGCAAGCATATCGCGCGACAGGCGGCGCTGCACATCGACCATCGCTCGCCCTCCGCGCGGCCAGCAGTTGGTCCCCGTACTCCGGTTGACGATTTCGAAAGCGCCTCTGGACGTCCCGATCAGGCCTTGATCAGATCGAGCAGCGCCTTGGCCGACGAAGCCGAGGACTGCGGATTCTGGCCCGTCACCAGGCGACCATCGACCACGGTTTTGTCAGTCCAGTTCCCGGCCTTCTCGTACAGGCCGCCGAGACGCTTGAGCTCGTCCTCGACCAGAAACGGCACTACATCGGTGAGGCCCACGGCCTCTTCCTCGCTATCGGAAAAGCCGGTGACATGCTTGCCCTTGACGAGCGGCTTCCCCTCAATGTTCACCTCCTTCAGCACCGCCGGACCATGACAGACGGCGCCGACGGGCTTGCCGGCGCTATAGAGCGCCTCGATTAGGGCGATCGAATCGCGGTCGCTGGCGAGGTCCCACAGCGGGCCGTGCCCACCGGGATAGAACACGGCGTCGTAATCCCCGGCCTTGACGTCGGAAAGCTTCAGCGTATGCGCCAGTGCCGTCTTCGCGTCGGCGTCGCCCTTGAAGCGGGTCATTGCCTCGGTCTGGTTGCCGGGATCGTCGCTCTTGGGATCGATCGGTGGCTGGCCGCCCCTGGGCGATGCGATGGTGATGTCGGCACCGGCATCCCTGAATACGTAATAGGGCGCGGCGAATTCCTCGAGCCAGAACCCGGTGCGTTTGCCGGTGTTTCCGAGCTGGTCATGCGAAGTCAGAACCATCAGGATCTTCATGATCGGCGACCTCCTCTCGCTACATGCCCGGCACTTGCGGACGAGGGCGTCACATCCACGACGCCGCACATTCCGGCACTTGGCCTCAGGCAGCCTGAATCATAACCGCCTTCCTTGGCCGCATCTTGGCGAAGGTGTTGGCTCGCCCGGTAACGGTAGGATGATTGCCCCGCTCAGGACCGCTGCTGCTGCGCGGCCACGGGGAGCCGCAGTTCAGAAAGCACTTCGATGCTGCGATCGGCGAAAACCTCGGCCGCAGGCCGGCCGAGCGCCTCCAGGCGCGCATCGCGCGCAAGGTTCAGCGCGACGATTTCGTCCTCGTACCTGGTCAGCGTCGCCGTCAGCCAGCGATTGACCAGATAATCCGGCTCGGCCAGTTCGACGTTGAAGCGGTCGAGCAAGCCGTTGGTCGCTGCAGCGTCGTACCATTCGCCGCCGACGACCCACTGGTTGACGGTGAAGAGCCGCGTCGGCCGGCCCTTCGCGTCGACGCCGACGGCGATCAGGTGGCAGGGCGCGCTGTCCCTGCCATCCGGGCGGACGAAGCAGTGGAAGTGACCATGCTCGCCGAGTTCGGCGCTGTCCTCATGGCAATGGTAGTACCATTGCGCGCCCGACGCGGCATCATAGACGTCGCGTTCGGGATAATGCTTCCAGGTCACCAGCCCCTCGGCCGGCAGGGTCTTAAGAAGCACGTTCAGCGACGACTTGGCCAGAACGCTTTCGCAATAGGCGATTTCCAGCGCGGCGCGCTCGCGTGCCTCCGTCGACGTCACAGCGTACCCGCCGAGCAGGGATTGCCCGCCGGAGCCGCGGCTGGTGCGGGGGCCGGCGCCGAGGGCGTGCTGCCGCTATAGTCGTCGGCGAGATCGTCGTAGCTTCGCTCACCGGGCTTGGCCGGTGTGGCGGCGGCACAGGGGTTGTAGGTTTCCTCCTGCGCCAGGGTCGCTTTCGGCGCTTCGCTGGTGGCGTGATCGGCAGCAATGGCGCCGACGGCGGCGAGAAGGGACGCTCCGAAGAGCAAGGTATTCTTGTTTTTCATTATTTCTTGAATCCATCGAGTCCGAACAGGGGACGCAGGCCGATGCCAACGAGGCTGCCGAGGAAAGCCATCACGAACCACACCCAGCCATGCAGGCTGCCGGAAGCAATGCCGCTGAAGAGCGCGCCGATATTGCAGCCGAACGACATACGGGCGCCATAGCCCATCAGCAGGCCGCCGATGATCGCCGCGAGATAGGAGGCGAACGGGACGTCGGCCTTCTGCGCGAACTTGCCGGCAAGCGAGGCGGCGAAGGCGGCCCCGAGAATGATGCCGAAGTTCATCACCGAGGTTACGTCGAAGAGAACGCTCTGGCCGAGGGCGCGTGCCTGACCAGGCATCTGCCAGAATTCCCATTGCGCGACCGGAATGCCGACCGCATCGAACAGCTTGGCGCCCCAGAGGCCGAAGCCGTAGGTGACCGACCACGGGTGGCCAGCCAGAAGCAGCGTGAATACATTGCCGAGCGCGAGGAGAATGACGGCAAGGAACAGCGGCCATGGGCCATGCAGCAGCCTGGACGCGCTGAAATCCGAAAGCCCGGAAAAGATCGATTCGACATTGCCGTGCCTGCGCTTTTCGACAAGCGCGAGAACGATCATGAGCGCGGCGATCCCGAGGAGGGTGACAAGGACACCGGAGACGGGACCGAAGGTCTCGCCGAGCTTCACGGCCGGCAGCGAAGGCAGCGACAGCCAGAAGGGCAGATGCGCCGTCCCGACGGCGGCGCCGACGATGAAACCGGCCAGCGTCACCAGCATGCGGCTGCTGCCGCCGCCGACGGTGAACAGCGTGCCGGAGCCGCAACCGCCGCCGAGTTGCATCCCGAGGCCGAAGATGAACGAGCCGAGAACGACCGAAACGCCGACCGGCGCCCAGGCGCCGACGAAGCTGCGATCGAACGGGCCAAGGCCGGCCATCAGCGGGATGAAGACGATCGCCGTCAGGCCGATCATCAGGAACTGCGCGCGCATGCTGCGGCTGCGGCCTTCGGTGGCGAAGCGCTTCCAGCCGCCGGTGAAACCGAAGGAGGCGTAATAGAGCGCGAGCCCGAGGAGGCCGCCCGTGAGGAACAGCAGCGCCTGGGTAAGGCTCACCAGTGTCGCCGTAACGGCGACGCCGAGCGCCACGGCCGCCACGACGACCAGGAGCGGGGAAACATCGATCCGGGGAGCCTCGGATTTCGTGTTCAGCGTTGCAACAACCATACTAAATCATCCACTTTCAAAGTGGCTCCTTATCCCACGGACGCGCTCGCCCGGGAAACAAGGAGAATTCCCAAAGTCGCTACTTTAGAGAATTAATTCTCCACGTCGTGGCAGGAAATCGGATTTCCATTCCTTCAATGGCCCTGCATCGTTCGTTATTTTCCGCGAGCTAAATGAAAGGGCCCGACGCCGTGAAACTGAAATTCCTCCGCGAGGCCGCTCTTGTGCTCGCACTCGCAACCACCTCCGTGACCCTTTATGCACCGCATTCCCAGGCGCAGACGGAAGCGCCGAAGGCGGTGCTCGTGCAGTATTCCGCAGAGACCGACCTCAAGGCGCTTGCCGCCAAGGGCAAGACCGTAGTGTTCTTCTTCGCAACCTGGTGCCCGAACTGCGTGCTGACCCTGACCGAGCTTTCGCAGAAGTGGTCGGAAATCGACCCCGGCATCACCCTCGTCATTGCCGATTACGATACGGAAACCGCGCTGAAGGCCGAGTACGGGGTGACCTATCAGGACACCTTCGTCCTGCTCGATGCCGAAGCCAAGGCCGCCAAGCTCTGGAACGCCGGCGGCGTCGCCGGGCTCAATGAGAACGTCAGGACGCAATGAGCCTGCTGTTCGCTTTCATTGCAGGGGTCGTGACGATCCTCTCCCCCTGCGTGCTGCCGCTGCTGCCCGTCATCCTGGCAAGCACCACCCTGGAAGGCCGATCGCGTCCGGTCGGCCTGATCGTCGGCTTTGCCGTCTTCTTCAGCGGCATTACCCTGCTTCTCAGCCTGCTGGTCCGGGAGCTGTCGATCTCGCCGGAGATCCACCGCACGTCGGCGGCCGTGATCTTCGTGCTGATGGGCATCCTGCTTGCCGTACCCGCGCTGAAGTCGCGCTTCGAACTGGCGCTCTCGCGGCTGACCGGCCGTTTCGCCGGTTCGGGACCGAAGAGCAGCGGCTTTGCAGGCGGTCTGCTCACCGGCGCCGGGCTCGGCCTCGCCTGGACGCCCTGCGTCGGCCCGATCATGGCCTCGGTGATCACGCTCGCGCTCAACGAGCAGACGACGGCGCTTTCGGCGCTGACCGCCCTCTCCTTCAGCCTCGGCACCGCGGTGCCGATGGGGCTTGCGGTCGTCTTCGGCCACCGTCTTTACAGCCGCATCGGCTTTCTCAAGCGCAACAGCGCCCGCATCCAGCAGTGGATGGGCGTCTTCATCCTTCTTGTCGGCCTCGCCATCTGGTCCGGCTTTGATCGCTCGATCCAGATCGCCCTGTTCAAGGCATTCCCGGGATGGGAATCCACGCTGACGGGGTGGGAACGGGCCGTCACGAACTGAAATTACCAAAAGGATCGAATTAGTAGAAATCTTTGCTCCGCCGGACTTGAGAATTAGCAGTCCGTTGATTGCTTCCGGCACTGATTTCTTGGATTTTTGTACTGTAAATATCAGGAGTTACCTATGTCCCGCCTTTCTGCAAAACGCCTTCTCACCGCCAGCGCATTGTCCGTCATCGCACTGACCGTCGCCGTTCCCGCCGTCAACGGTATCTTCCCGCAATCGCTGCTCGGCGTTGAAGCCGTTGCCCAGACCGCCGGCTATCCCGTCATCGTCAACGAGGCGCAGTTCAAGGAACTGGTCGAAAAGGGCGCCAAGATCGTCGACGTCCGCCAGCCGGCCGCATTCGAGAAGGGCCACATCCCCGGCGCCACGAACCTGCCCTGGGCAAAGCTCAACGTTTCCGAACGTGACGGCATCCGCAACGAATTCGCCGAAGACTCCGTATTCGAGGAAATCATCAGCACGGCCGGTCTGAACAATGGCGACACGCTGGTGATCTACGACAACAACTCGCTGCCGGGCCGCGCCTTCATCGCGCTCGAATATGCCGGCTTCAAGAACATCCACGTCCTCGACGGCGGCATCGGCGGCTTCACCGGCGGGCAGAGCACCGAAGCGGCAGCCGTTGCCAAGAGCGACTTCAAGCTCACCGAAAAGTTCGACATGCGCGTCGACAAGGCCTATGTCGAATCGAAGATGAAGGCACAGGACACCGTCATCGTCGACGGCCGCAACTCCGACGCCTTCGTCGACGGCCACATCCCCGGCGCCAAGTCGCTGGTGGCTGCGCGTCTTCTCACCGAGGACAAGAAGGTTCTGCCCGAGGACGTCCTCAACAACCTGCTCGCCTCGCGCGGCATCGACAAGAACAAGGAAATCCTTTCCTATTGCGGCAGCGGCGTCGCAGCGTCGAACAACTACATCGCGCTCAAGAACCTCGGCTACACCAACGTTCGCATCTACGACGAGAGCTGGGACGAGTGGAGCCGCGATCCGAAGGCCGGCCAGTCGCTGGCACTCGGCAACTACGCCTTCGGCAGCGAAGAGCCGACCTATGAACGCGCCGAAGGTCCGAAGTTCCTGACCGCAGAGCAGGTCAAGGAACTCGCCGGCCAGTCCGACGTGGTCGTCGTCGACGTCCGCTCGCCGTCGGACTACAACGCCGGCCAGATTCCGGGCTCGGTCAACGTCTTCTGGGACAAGACCCTCGACGACAACCGCGTCCTGAAGAACCCGACCGAACTGAAGGCCATCTACGAAGCCGCCGGCGTGACGCCGGACAAGAAGGTCATCCTGTTCACCCGCGGCGGCGTTCAGCTGACCCACTCCTACACCGTTCTGTCGCTGCTCGGTTTCAAGAACATCGACTTCTTCAGCGGCAAGTTCGACGGCTGGGAAAACGGAGCCATGAAGCGCGGCTGAGGCAGCGCTCTCAACTCAACGATCGGACGGCGGGCTCTGCCCGCCGTTTCGTTTTTTAAGCCCGTGCGCGGCGCGACATGTCCAATCGTTCGTCCGGCTTATGCCATAACGGCCCCGATTACGGGTTCCTGGCGCTGCGGGCGGCGAGAACAAGACCATCCAGCCAGGTCTGGTGGCCCGCTATCATCGGGTTCGGCACAGTCCGCGCCAGCTCTCTTGCTGGAGCGCCCTTTTGCGTTTCCTGCGTCAGGATGCGGACCCGCCCGGCGGAAAGATCCTCGACCAGCCACGCGTGATGGACGTCGAAACGGGTATCGCCCTTGCCCGACCAGCCGTGCCAGGCAAGGCGCGCGCCCTGCCCCGTGACCGGCGGCACGCACTCCACGACCTCGGCATCGATCGGGAAACCGAAGGTACTGAAGAAGAAGCGCGCGCCCGGTTCCAGTTCCGGCCCCTTGTCATCGGTAAAGCGGACATCGGCGGCGTTGTCGTAGTAGTCCGGCCAGCGCGAGGGGATGCTGAGGAACGGCCAGACGTCCTCCGCCGTCAGGCCGGCGACGATGACCTCGTTGGAGCAGAAGTTGTCGGTGAAGCCGGGAACATAGCCATCCGGCCAGATGATGTCGCTCATGGCATTCTCCTGTATTCAACGCTCGGGATCGACGTGAAGGGGAAACATGCGCCAGTCGCCATTGTAGGGACAATCGCGGCATTTTCATAACCATGGCGCGCTCGCTCTACCGGCGCATTTCGGGTCCAGAGAAAAAATACACCGCTACAAACGAAAACACCGGCCCGCCGAGATATCGGCGGGCCGGTGCCAGTGACTTAACAGAGACGAGGCGTTCAGATCAGGTCGAAGCGATCCGCGTTCATGACCTTCACCCAGGCCGCGACGAAGTCCTTGACGAACTTTTCGGCGTTGTCGTCCTGTGCGTAGACTTCGGCATAGGCGCGCAGGATCGAGTTCGAACCGAGCACGAGGTCCACGCGGGTAGCCGTGTACTTGGTCGCACCGGTCTTGCGGTCACGAATGTCATACGAATTGCTGCCGGTCGGGACCCACGAATAGGCCATGTCCGTCAGGGTGACGAAGAAGTCCGTGGTCAGGGCGCCGACCCGGTCGGTGAAGACGCCATGCGCCGATCCGCCGTAATTGGTGCCGATCACGCGCATGCCGCCGATCAGGGCCGTCATCTCGGGAGCCGTCAGGCCCATGAGCTGGGCGCGGTCGAGCAGCATTTCCTCGGGGCTGACGACGAAGTCCGACTTCTGCCAGTTGCGGAAACCGTCAGCGAGCGGCTCGAGCACCGCGAAGGAGTCGACGTCGGTCTGCTCGATCGTGGCATCGCCACGGCCAGCAGCGAACGGTACCGTCACTTCGAAGCCGGCAGCCTTTGCAGCCTGCTCGACGCCGTAGTTGCCGGCCAGAACGATCACGTCGGCGATGCTTGCACCGGTTTCAGCCGCGATCGGCTCGAGAACCGAAAGAACGCGGGCGAGGCGAGCAGGCTCGTTGCCTTCCCAGTCCTTCTGCGGAGCAAGGCGGATACGGGCACCGTTGGCGCCGCCACGGAAGTCCGAACCACGGAAGGTACGGGCGCTGTCCCAGGCGGTAGCGACCAGTTCGGCAACCGGCAGGCCAGCGGCCGCGATCTTCGCCTTGACGGCTTCGACGTCGTAGCCGGTGTTGCCGGCCGGGATCGGATCCTGCCAGATCAGGTCTTCAGCCGGAACGTCCGGACCGACATAGCGGGACTTCGGACCGACGTCGCGGTGGGTCAGCTTGAACCAGGCGCGGGCGAACACTTCCGAGAAGTAGTCCTGGTCGTCCTTGAACTTCAGCGAGATCTCGCGGTAGATCGGGTCGACCCGCAGCGCCATATCGGCATCGGTCATCATCGGGTTATGACGGATCGAGGCGTCCTCGACGTCCACCGGACGGTCCTCTTCGGCAATCGAGACCGGTTCCCACTGGTGCGCGCCGGCAGGGCTCTTCACCAGGTGCCACTCATGGCCGAACAGCATCTTGAAGAAGCCATTGTCCCACTTGGTCGGCTCGGTCGTCCAGGCGCCTTCGAGACCAGATACGACGGTGTTGCGGCCGATGCCACGACCCTTGGTGTTCATCCAGCCAAGGCCCTGGAATTCGGGACCGGCGGCTTCCGGGTCGGCGCTGAGATCGGCAGCGCTGCCATTGCCGTGGCACTTGCCGATCGTGTGGCCGCCAGCGGTCAGCGCGACGGTTTCTTCGTCGTCCATGCCCATGCGAGCGAAGGTTTCGCGCATCTGGGCGGCAGTTGCGAGCGGATCGGACTTGCCGTTCACGCCTTCCGGATTGACGTAGATCAGGCCCATCTGCACGGCGGCAAGCGGGTTGGCCAGCGTTTCCGGCTTGGTGACGTCGTTATAGCGGCCGTCGCTCGGTGCCAGCCATTCCTTTTCGTCACCCCAGTAGATGTCCTTCTCCGGGTGCCAGATGTCTTCACGGCCGAAGGCAAAGCCAAAGGTCTTCAGACCGGCAACTTCATAGGCGATCGTGCCGGCGAGCGCGATCAGGTCGGCCCAGGAGATCTTGTTGCCGTACTTCTTCTTGATCGGCCACAGAAGACGGCGGCCCTTGTCGGTGTTGACGTTATCCGGCCAGGAGTTCAGCGGTGCGAAGCGCTGGTTGCCGGTGGCGGCGCCACCACGGCCGTCGGTGATGCGGTAGGAACCGGCGGCGTGCCAGCTGACGCGGGCCATCATGCCGACATAGCTACCCCAGTCGGCCGGCCACCATTCTTGGCTGTCCAGCATCAGGGCACGAAGGTCGGCCTTCAGGGCTTCGACGTCGAGCTTCTTCAGTTCTTCACGATAGTTGAAGTCCGCGCCCATCGGGTTGGTCTTGCTGTCGTGCTGGTGCAGAATGTCGAGGTTCAGGGCGTTAGGCCACCAGGCGGTCACCGACCCGCCCGTCGACGTCATGCCACCATGCGCGACTGGACACTTGCCCGTTGGTTTGGTGTTGTTTCCATCCATATTTCTCATCCCTTCATCGCTTGCAAATACGCAATCGGCCTCCACCCTGTCCTTTCGGGGGCACCCGAGGGGGTGGGCGTCTGGCCGGGTCCCGATCTTCATAATTTACGTTTACGATAAAGAGAACTTGTATTTTCTAATCACATTGATATGAAAAACTTATGAGACCGAGTTCGATTTCCATTCGCCACCTCCGCTATTTCGATGCCCTGTCCCAGCACCGCCACTTCGGCCGGGCGGCCGAGGCTTGCTCGATTTCCCAACCCGCCCTGTCACTGCAGATGAAGGAACTCGAGGAACTGCTCGGCGTGGCACTGATCGAACGTGGCAATCGTCAAATCCGCCTCACCAGCGTCGGCGAGGCTTTCGAGCCGCGGGTGCGGGAAATCCTGCGCGCGGTCGATGAGCTGGGCGAACTGGCGCGCGCGTCCGCAAGCCCTCTCGGGGATCGGTTGCGGATCGGGATGATCCCGACGGTCGCCCCCTATCTGCTGCCGTCGTTCGCAAAGCGGATCAGCGAGGATTTCCCGGATCTCGAGCTTCGCCCGCGCGAGGCGGTGACGCAGAAACTGATCGAGGACCTGCTGGACGGGCGGCTCGATGCCGCGGTCGTGGCATTGCCGGTGTCGGAACCCTCGCTCCACGAACGCCTGCTGTTCAACGAGGAATTCGTCCTGGTTCGGCCGTGGGCCGATCGCGACAAGCCGGTGCCCTGCGTCGAAATGCTGCAGAAGATGCGCCTGCTGCTGCTGGAGGAAGGACACTGCTTCCGTGATCAGGCGCTGTCCTTCTGCAAGCTGTCGCCGTCGAGTGCGCGCGAACTGATGGAGGGAAGCTCGCTCTCGACCCTGGTACAGATGGTCGGGGCGGGGCTCGGCGTCACCCTGATCCCCAGCATGGCCGTGCCGAACGAAACCGCCTCTGCGCGGGTGTCGGTGGCCAAGCTCGATAAGCCAAGACCGGTGCGCAGCATCGGCATGGTGTGGCGAAAAACCAATCCCCTGGCCGCCGGCTTCAGCAAGATCGCCGACATCCTGCACGAGGAATATGTGCGCTGCGGCTTCGCCGAAAGCGGTGCGGAGGATACCGCGGCACTGCAGGCGGCCGGATGACGTCCGCCGGGCCGTATCCCTAACCCGCCCGCGTACTGATCAAGGTTGCGAGCGGCCGGTTCTGGCGGGCGACGGCCGCTTTCAGATCTTCAAGCGGCATGGCCTCGTCGCGAACGAATTCCATGAACATCATGTTGAGGTTGTTGAAGAACATCGCACCGACTGCTTCGGTGTCGGTGCCGAGCAGCACGGAACCCTTGTGCTGCAGTTTCTGCATCAGCGTCGTTACCTGAGCGCATAGTGCACGGTCGAGGGTGCTGTATCGCTTCGAGAAGCGGGTCTCCGGTTGCTGGATGGAAATCGCCATGGCGGTGCGCCACATCTCCTTGCTGAGATAGACGAGCGAATGGTCGTAATACTGGTCGATGAGGGTGGTGAGTGCCGCCAGCGTATCCGGGCTCGGATCCGAAACGATCGGTTCGCCTGCCTCGAGCACCTCCTCAACCTCCATGGCGACGATCGCCAGCAGCACGTCGCCCTTCGCCTGATAGTAGTTGTAAAAGGTGCCGACCGAGACTTCGGCGCGCTCGGCAATGTCCTCGATCCGTGCGGCGTCGTAGCCGACCTCATGGAACAGTTTCGCCGCCGCCTCCAGCAGCCGCCTGTTCTTGTCGGCCTTCTGTCTTGCGCGAAGTCCTGTCACTCGCCGCCCCCTTTTGAATGCCTTCATTTTTGTGATTGACTTAAAAAATGAACTCATTCAGTCTTTTTGTAAAGGCACCGGAACGAGTGCCGGAACCAGAGGGTAGAACGATGACCAGAACCACTGCCGGCGCCACCGCGCGCCGTCTTGCCACTTCCGTTGCCGCACTCGCCTTGACGGCGCTCGCGGCAGGCCACGCGAGCGCTGCCGAGGAGCTCAACGCCCTCGTCTGGTGCGACCACACCGATCCGGCGCTGCTCGAGCCGTTCGAGAAGGCCAACGACGTCAAGGTCAATCTGAAGGAATACGAAGGCACCGGCGCCGGGCTTTCCATTCTCGAACAGTCTCAGCCCGGCGACTGGGATGTCATGGTGATCGATGCCGTCGACGTGCATCGGGTGATCGACATGGGGCTGCTCGGCGAAATCCCGGCCGACGCGCTGCCGACCGCCGACATCTTCCCGGAACTGCGCATGGAGGCCAACAACACCAAGGACGGCAAGACCTATGCCGTGACGGAAAAGTTCGGCTACAACACGATCTCCTACGACAAGACCAAGGTCGATCCGAAGGACATGGAAGACATGTCTGTGCTCTGGTCGGACAAATACAAGGGCCGCATCGCACTCTACGACTACTACCTGCCGATGATCGGCCTCGTGCAGCTCGGGCTCGGCAAGAAGACCGCCGATCTCTCGGAAGCCGACATCCCGGCGATCGAAGAGAAGCTCGCGGCGATGAAGGCGGTTTCCAAGCAGGTGAGCGACGTGGTTTCGTCGCAGACGGCGCTGGCGACCGGCGAGGTCGATATTCTCGTCGGCGGCGGCGAGTGGGTAACCGCGTCGCTTCTCAAGGACAAGCCCAATCTCGACTGGACCGTGCCCAAGCAGGGTGCTGTGCGCTGGGCACAATCGATCGCCATGATGAAGGATTCGAAGAAGCCGGATCTCGCGCTGAAATTCGTCCAGTACATCGTCAGCCCGGAGGGTCAGGCGCGCCTTGCGACCTCCTCCTGCTACTGGGGCATGCCGGCCAACCAGAAGGCCGGCGAGCATCTGGATGCGGAACAGAAGGCGGCACTGCGCTGGGACGATCAGGCGGCCTATATCAAGAACACCCAGCTCTACCCGGTCCCGAGCGCCGAACTGGACCAGAAGATGCAGGACGCCTGGACCAACATGATGCAGCAGTAAGGCTTGTTCTGTCGCCGCCCGCAGGCGGTCGGGCAGGGTGGGATTCGGGGTTTTGCCCCTGCTCCCGCCTCGCCCGGTGGCCTGCCGGCGGCGGGAACGCAACTCCGCTCGCAGATATCGCAGAAGATCGCCAGTCTGGAAGGCCATGACCGCCACCACAATGCTTGAAGACAGCGAACGCCGGAAAGCCTGGGGCTTCGTCGCCCCTGCCCTCGGCTGGACGCTTGCGTTCTTCATCCTTCCGTTTCTCTACATGGCGGCGATGAGCCTGTGGTCCCGCCAGGGGCGTGAGATCGTGCGCGTCTGGAACCTCGACAACTATGCCCGCTTCTTCAGCGAAAGCGCACTGTTGCGGGGGCTGACCAACTCGCTCGAGATCACCCTGACGGTCACTGTCCTGTCCGTCCTGCTGGCCTATCCGCTCGCCTGGATTATCGCCGAGCGGGTGCCGAAGCGCTGGCAGCGGATGGCGCTGATCCTCGCGATCCTGCCGTTCTGGACATCCTATGTCGTGCGCTCCTACTCCTGGTTGCTGGTGCTCGCCAAGGGCGGCGTGATCAACCAGGCGCTGCTCGGCATCGGCCTGATCTCCGAACCGCTGGAAATCGCCAGCAACCGCACCGCAACCGTCATCGGCTTCGTGCATTTCTTCGTGATGCTGCTGACGCTGACGATCTATTCCAATCTGATCCAGCTCTCCCCCAACTATCGCCGCGCCGCCGCCGACCTCGGTGCGAATGCCGTGCAGACCTTCTGGCACGTGATCCTACCACTGACGCTGCCCGGCATCATGACCGGCGCCTTCCTCACATTCGTGCTGTGCATCGGCGACTACGTCACGCCGCAGATTCTCGGCGGCAACAATGAACTGGTATTGCCGCAGATCATCATGCTGCAGATCGGCCGGCGCGCGGATTTCCCGATGGCGGCCGCGCTCTCCATCATCCTGATGCTTGCGGTAACCGCAGCCTACGTGCTCTGCGCCCGCTGGCTGAAGATCGAGAGGGCATGATGACCCCGGCAAGCGAAACGGTCATTTCCAGGCGGAGCCTCAGTCGGGTCGACCTGCGCGCCTTGGCGTCCTCGTCGTTGAGCTGGCTCTATCTGGCTCTCGTCTATGCCTTCATCTTCCTGCCGGTCGCGGTACTGGTTCTGTTCTCGTTCCAGGACGGGCGCCTGCCGGTGCCCCCCTTCAACGGCTTCTCGCTGCAATGGTACGAAGCCGTCTTTGCCGATCGCAAGCTGATGGCAGCGCTCGTCAATTCATTCGTGGTGGCGACATCCTCGTCGATCGTCGCCTGCCTCCTCGGCTTCCTCGCCGCTTATGCGCTGGCGCGCTACCGCCTGCCGGGTTCGCTGCTGATGCGCGGTCTGCTGATTGCGCCGATGACGGTGAGCTATCTCATCATCGCGCTCGGGCTGCTGGCACTGCTGAACAATCTGCGCATCCCGTTGTCGCTCTGGACTGTCGGCATCGGCCATGTGGTGATCAACCTGCCGCTCTGCTTTGCGATCATCTATGCCTCTATGGGCGACCATCACCTCAATATCGAGCGGGCCGCGCGCGACCTTGGCGCCAACGACATCAAGGTCATGGCACTGGTGACGGCGCCGATGCTGATGCCGTCGATCATGGCGGCGTTCTTCCTTTCCGTCACCTTCAGTTGGGACGAATTCATCATCGCCTTCCTCCTGTCGCGCTTCGATGTCACGCTTCCGGTGGAAATCTGGAGCATGCTGCGCTCGGGCCTGAACCCGAAAACCAATGCCATAGGCTCGCTGGTTTTCCTGGTTTCGGTCGTGGTGTTGCTGGTGCTTGAACTCGCCCTCTTCGGCAGGAGAAGCAAGGCATGACCGCCCCCGTCGCCATCCGCAACATTTCCAAGGCCTTCGGAGCGTTCAAGGCCCTCGACAACGTCTCGCTCGAGATCGAGGCCGGCGAGTTCATCGTCCTGCTCGGACCATCGGGTTGCGGCAAGACGACCCTGCTTTCCATCCTCGGCGGCTTCGTGTCGCCGACCTCGGGAACGATCGCGATCGGCGGCAAGGACATGACCGGAACGCCGCCCGCGCGACGGCCGACGACGACGATGTTCCAGGACTACGCGCTCTTTCCGCATATGCGCCTCGTCGACAATGTCGGTTTCGGCCTGCGCATGCGGGGTATGGCGAAACAGCAGCGCAACGACAAGGCACGCGGCTTTCTCGATCTCGTGGGCCTCAAGGCCGCGGCGGAAAAGAAGCCGCACGAATTGTCCGGCGGCCAGCGGCAGCGCGTGGCACTCGCGCGGGCACTGGCGGTCGATCCGGACGTGCTGCTGCTCGACGAACCGCTCGGGGCGCTCGACCTGAAGCTTCGCCGGCAGATGCAGGACGAGTTGAAGGCACTCCAGAAGCGCATCGGCACGACCTTTGTCCATGTCACCCACGATCAGGAGGAGGCCATGGCGATTGCCGACCGCATCGTGGTCATGAACCAGGGCAAGGTCGAGGATTTCGGCGCACCGTCCGATATCTACATGCGGCCGAAGTCTCTGTTTTCCGCGGGCTTCATGGGCGAAGTCAACTTCCTCGAAGGCCGGGTGCGGGAGGCGGCGACCGACAGCGCGGCGGTGGAAACGGCGCTCGGCAGCATCAGGCTTCCGGCGGCCAACTTCACCGCGACAACACCTCACGCCGGCGACGCGGTAACGCTGTGCATCAGGCCCGAGCATTTCTGCGATGCCGGTGCGGATCACGCCGTGCGGCTTGGCGAAGCGCATGTCACTGCAAGCGCGTTCTTCGGCACCCATTACCGCTGCAATCTGACGCCTCTCGCGGCCGGCGACCTCAGCCTCGTCGCCCACATGCCGCAGTCGTCCAGGATCGCGCCCGGCGAGCGCATTGCCCTTTCCGTCGACCCCGCGGGCATTACCGCGCTGCCAACCGGGTGAAGGAGAGCCCAATGCAACGGATTGCCCCGCAAGACTGGTATGCGGTTGCCCGCCTCGATGACGACGTCAGCTATATCTGCGAGCCGCACATCAAGGAATTCTACCGCTGCAACATCTGGCACGTGCGCGGGCGCGACCGCGACATGCTCGTCGACAGCGGCATGGGCGTCGTCTCGCTTCGCCAATGGGTGCCGCTCGTCACCGAACGACCGCTGACGGCGGTCGCCAGCCACACCCATTTCGACCACATCGGTTGCCACCATGAATTCGAATGCCGCGCCGTGCACGCAGCGGAGGCCGATCTGCTGGCCAATCCGACCCGCAAGAACACCCTGGCAGATCCCTACGTCACCGACGAGATCTTCGACGCGCTGCCGCCCGAGCCCTACTGCTCGACCTGCTACGCGGTGAAGCGCGCTCCGGCCACACGCATTCTCGGGGACGGCGACCGGATCGATCTCGGCGACCGCTCGTTCGAGGTCATCCATACGCCCGGCCACTCGCCGGGGGGCATCGCGCTCTGGGAGGAGACGACCGGCATCCTGTTCTCCGGTGACATCGTCTATGACGGCCCGCTGATCGAAGACACCTACCACTCCGATGCCGCCGACTACTTCGCCAGTATGGAGCACCTGCTGCGGCTGCCGGTGCGGCTTGTCCACGGCGGACATTTCCCGAGCTTCGACGGCGCCCGCTATCGCCACCTGATCGGCAACTGGCTGCGCGAGCACGAAGCGCGGATCGCCCGCTAGTCAATGGGCGATTGCGCGCGGGCTACAGCGAGAGTGCGTCGCGAAGGGTGAGACTTGCGCTCGCCCTGAGGTCGAGGTCGGCCTCTATGTGATCGATATGCCGCAGCATCAGAGCCTGCGCCTGCGGCACGTCCCGCGCTTCTATTGCCTCCAGCAGGTCGGCATGGTCGTTGTGACCGCAACTGGACATGCCGGTACGCCCGTAGAGTGCGATCACCAGCGAGGAACGGGCCACCAGTTCGTCCATGAATTTCTTCAGGATCACGTTTCCGGCAACGGCCGCCAGCATCAGGTGGAAATCGCCCGAAGCCTTGATCTCGGCACGCCGCGCCTGGGCGCCGCGCTCGAGCTTGTGGCGGGCCTCTTGCGCGAGATGCCGGCGGAACGAAGCGATGTCGCCATCGGTCGCCCGCTCGATCACGGCGGCAATGACGCCGGGTTCGATCAGCCGGCGCGATGCGAACACCTGCGCGGCTTCTTCCGGCGATGGATCCGAGACGAAGGCGCCGCGGTTGCGCTCGACCCGCACCAGTTCCTCATAGGCCAGCATCTGCAGCGCCGCACGCGCCACCGTGCGGCTGACGTCGAACAGCGTGCCGACCTCGGCTTCGGAAAGCTTGGTGCCGGGTGCGAGCCGGCGGTCGACGATCGCGTCGCGCAACGAGTCCCGGATGAACTGGGCCCGGTCTTCCTGGTTCGGACCGGTGGCAAGCGACGGCTGGGCGCTCTGGAGTGTGCTGGTCATGATCCCTTCTACTCCGGGCCGCCGCCGGAGGGAATATGCGACGACGCGAAATTTCGAAAGACATTGCATACAATAACGATGTCTAATTGATCGCAAAGCGCTCTTTTTTGTGCATTCATTGCTGCAGCGCAGCACAAACAAACGGCAGCGAAAATAATTCGGTTGCAATTCCAACGCCTTGGTTGCAACCCGGCTGAACTGGCACGGCTCCTGCATCATTGCTTTCGACAATGGGGAGCCGCCGCGTGACAAAAGCCGCAGAAATCGACATCGCCTCCGTCTCGAAGGTCTACGGGCAGTCGACCGCAGTGCATTCGATCAGCCTCAAGATCCCGGCCGGAAGCTATTGCTGCCTGCTCGGACCATCCGGATGCGGCAAGACCTCGACGCTACGCATGATTGCCGGACATGAGAGCATCACCAGCGGCGATATTCGCCTCGGCAACACCGTGGTCACCGACCTGCCCCCGGCCCGGCGCGGCACGGCGATGATGTTCCAGTCCTATGCGCTGTTTCCCCATCTCGATCTCGTCGACAACGTCGCCTTCAGCTTGAAGATGAAAGGCATCGACAAGGACGAACGCCGGCGCAAGGCGCTCGACATGCTGCGGCTGATGCAGCTCGAGGCCTATGCCACCCGCCGGCCTGCCCAGCTCTCCGGCGGCCAGCAGCAACGCGTGGCGCTCGCCCGCGCACTCATCACCGATCCCGAGGCGCTGCTCCTCGACGAGCCGCTCTCCGCGCTCGACCCCTTCCTGAAGATCCGCATGCGTGCGGAACTGAAGCGGCTGCAGACCTCGCTCGGCATCACCTTCGTCCACGTCACCCACAGCCAGGAAGAGGCGATGGCGCTGGCCGACCTGATCGTCGTCATGAACGACGGCCGGATCGAGCAGGCCGCGGCGCCGCGCACGGTATTCGAACGCCCGGCAACGGCCTTCGTCGCCCGCTTCATGGGTGACCACAATGTCGTTTCCGGCAGAGCGCTCGCAAGCGCCGACGGTGTCGTGACGCTTGAGGTCGCCAGCGGCGAACGGTTCATCGCGCAAGGGCCGACGCAAGAGGCCGGCGCTCCGGTCGACATCGCGGTCCGCACCGACCACGTCCGCCTCGCCCCGTCGCAGGTGCCGGGACTCGGCTTCAACGGCATCGTCTCGAACATCGAATACCGCGGCTCGACGGTGAAGCTCACCGTCGATGGCGCCGGTGTCGAAGATTTCACCGTGATCCTCGACGACACCGCCTTTTTCGAACGCACGATCAGGATCGGGGATGCCGTGCCGCTGTCCTGGGAGCCGGCGGACTCAATCGTGCTCGGGCGCATCGAGAACTAGACCAGATCGAACAATGACAACCACAATGAAGGAGAACAGCTAATGACGGAAAATGCATCGCAGAAGAGCGGCATCACGCGCCGCAATCTCCTGAAGACCGCTTCGGCGGCGGCCGGCCTCGCAGCCGGTTCCGGAGCCATCACCGGCTTTCCGACGATCTGGGCGCAGAACCCGATCACGCTGCGCCAGTTCGGCACCGGCGTCTCGAACATCAACGCCATCGCCGAGAAGTGCAAGGCGGACCTCGGCATCACGCTCGAAATGACCGCGACCGACTCCGACGCC
Organism: Pseudomonadota bacterium; assembly: GCA_023399465.1. GTDB lineage: Bacteria > Pseudomonadota > Alphaproteobacteria > Rhizobiales > Rhizobiaceae > Ferirhizobium. The sequence continues at coordinate 6,916 of JAEWPB010000171.1, read as the reverse complement.
GCCGCCCAGCGCGCCGTCACCCAGCCGAATTCCTACGACATCGCCGATGTCGAGTACTGGATCCTCAAGAAGGTCTTCCCGACCGGCGTGATCCAGCCGATGGAAACCAAGCGCCTGAAATACTACGACAAGGTCGTGCCGCTGTTCAAAACCGGAAAGCTCACGCCGGACAGCGTGATCGCCCAGGGCACGGCGCCACACACGGTCGGCTTCGTCGAAAGCAAGGACGCCAAGACCTTCGCAGCAGGCGAGACCGAGTTCTTCACCATGATGCCGACGATCTACAATGCCGATACGCTCGGCATTCGCCCTGACCTGGTCGGCCGCGAGATCACCACCTGGGCCGACATCATGGATCCCGCCTTCAAGGGCAAGACCTCGATCCTCAACATCCCGTCGATCGGCATCATGGACGCGGCGATGATCATGGAAGCCATGGGCAAGCTCACCTATGCCGACAAGGGCAACATGACCCAGGAGGAGATCGACAAGACGATCGAATTCCTGATCGAGGCGAAGCAGGCCGGCCAGTTCCGCGCCTTCTGGAAGTCCTTCGACGAGTCCGTCAACCTGATGGCGTCAGGCGAAGTCGTGATCCAGTCGATGTGGTCGCCGGCCGTCGCCGCCGTGCGCTCCAAGGGTATCGCCTGCAAGTACCAGCCGCTCAAGGAAGGTTACCGCTCGTGGGGCGGCGGCCTCGGCCTGGCGGCACATCTTTCGGGTGCGCAACTCGACGCCGCCTACGAATACATCAACTGGTACACCTCCGGCTGGGTCGGTGGCTACCTCAACCGCCAGGGCTACTACTCCGCCTGCATGGACACTGCCAAGGACTTCATGTCGGCCGACGAATGGGGCTACTGGATCGAGGGCAAGCCGGCTCAGGGCGACATCCTGTCGCCGGAAGGCAAGGTCATGGAGAAGGCCGGTGCGGTCCGCGACGGCGGTTCGTTCGAAGAACGCATGGGCCAGGTCGCCTGCTGGAACTCGGTGATGGACGAGGACCGCTACATGGTCAAGCGCTGGAACGAGTTCATTGCCGCCTGAGGTCCGAGGGGCGGCAGTCCCCACGCATCACTCTCTCCCCTCCCCGGGGGGAGAGCTCTAGCCTGCGGCACGGCACATCTGAAATCCCTCCGGGAGCGTGATGGCCGGCAGTCGCATGGGGAGCCCACGTTGCCCCGCAAAGCAAGGAAAGAGCCATGGCCGCAGTGACAGAACCAGCAGCGATCACCGCCACGGTGCGCGCCCGGAATCCCGGCGGCCGGATCACCGTCTTCGCCTCCTATCTCCAGGCATTTCCCCTGTTCCTGATCCTCGGCTGCTTCCTGCTGCTGCCGCTGCTGATGATTGCGGTGGTCAGTTTCTGGGACTACGACTTCGCGTCGATGTATCCGGATTTCATCACCTTCAACTACGCCGAGACGCTCGGGTCGTGGGTGACCTGGAAGACCTATCTGAACACTCTGAAATTCGCCGCCATGGTCTGGGCGATCACTCTCTTCGTCGGTTTCTGGGTGGCCTATTTCCTCGCCTTCCATGTACGCACCTCGGCCATGCAGACCGTGCTGTTCCTCATCTGCACGGTACCGTTTCTCACCTCCAACATCATCCGCATGATCTCGTGGATCCCGGTGCTCGGACGCAACGGCCTCGTCAACTCCGCCCTCGTCGAGGCCGGCATCGTTTCCGCCCCCGTCGAATGGCTGCTTTACTCCGATTTCGCCGTCGTCCTCGCCATGGTGCACCTCTACACCCTGTTCATGGTGACGCCGATCTTCAACACGCTGATGCGGATCGACCGGTCCCTGATGGAAGCAGCCCGCGACGCCGGTGCCTCGAGCTGGCAGGTGCTGACCAACGTCATCCTTCCGCTGGCCAAGCCCGGCATGGCGATCGGCACGATCTTCGTCGTCACCCTCGTCATGGCCGATTTTTCCACCGTGCAGGTGATGTCGGGCGGGCAGAGCGCCTCGGTGGCGCTGATGATGAAGAACCAGATGTCGCTGCTGCAATATCCGGCGGCAGCCGCCAACGCCGTGATCCTGCTCATCCTGGTTCTCATGATGGTGGCGGGGATCCTCCGCATCGTCGACATCCGCAAGGAGCTCTGAACCATGCATCGCGAACCCCGCAGCCGCGAATTCTACGTCCTGGCGATCTTCTTCACGCTGTTCGTGCTGTTCCTCTATGGCCCGCTTTCGGCCATCGTGATCCTTTCCTTCCAGGGGCCGGATGGCGGCCTGACCTTCCCGCTGAACGGGATGTCGGTGCACTGGTTCGGCAATCTCCTGGAAAAACAGGCGGTCGGTGATTTCGGCGGCAGCTTCCGCCGCTCGCTAGCGCTGGGTCTGATGGTGATGACCGTCACCGTGCTTGTGTCGCTGCTCGCGGGCCTTGCCTTCCGCCGCCGGTTCGTCGGCGCCACGCCACTCTTCTACCTCGCGGTCGCAAGCCTGGTCGTACCGTCGATCATCATCTCGCTCGGCATCGGCGTGCTGTTCCAGCAGCTCGGCCTACAGCCCGCCTGGTACAGTTCCGGCTTCGGCGCGCACCTCACATGGACGCTGCCCTTCGGCGTGCTCATCATGTTCGCCGTCTTCAACCGCTTCTCGCCCGCCTATGAGGAGGCCGCGCGCGACCTCGGCGCCAGTTCGTGGCAAACCTTCCGGCATGTCGTGCTGCCGATGATCGCCCCCAGCCTGATCGGCGTCGGCCTGTTCGGCTTCTCGCTCTCCTATGACGAATTCGCCCGTACCCTGATGACATCGGGCACCTACAACACCTTGCCGCTCGAGATCTACGGCATGACCACCAACGTCACGACGCCGGTGCTCTACGCGCTGGGCACGGTGACGACGCTGTTCTCCTTCCTCGTTATCGGCGGCACGGTCGGCACCATCCTCTACCTCAACCGACGCCGCGCCCGGGCCTAAGGACATTCCCAGAATGCGCATCGCCATCATCAACCCCAACACCACCGCCTCCATGACCGCGACGATCGCCGACGCCGCGAACCGCGTGGCCAACGCGGGCACCGAGATCGTCGCGATCACCTCCGCTTCCGGCCCGGCTTCGATCGAAGGCTATTATGACGAGGCGCTGGCGGTCCCCGGCCTGCTTGCCGAACTTGCCCGGGCTGAACGCGATGGCGCCGACGCCGCCATCATCGCCTGTTTCGACGACACCGGCCTCGATGCCTGCCGGGCGCTTGCGGCAATCCCGGTTCTCGGCATCTGCGAGGCTGCCGTCGCCGCCACCTCCTTCATCGCCCGCCGCTTCACGATCGTCACCACGATGGAGCGCTCGCGGCTGCCGATCGAGGACCTCGTCCATCGCTACGGCATGGGCGCGCGCTGCAAGGTGCGCGCCGCCGACATCCCCGTGCTTTCCCTTGAAGACCCGAATTCCAACGCCCGCGACCGACTGCGCGCCGAGATCGCCGCCGCACTCGGCGAAGACCGGGCGGAAGCGATCGTGCTCGGTTGCGCCGGCATGGCCGATCTCGCCGCCACCCTCCGGCAGGAATTCGGCGTGCCCGTCGTCGATGGGGTCGCAGCCGCGGTCAAGCAGGCCGAAGCCCTCGTCGGGCTCGGGCTCAGCACCGCCAAGCGCGGCCCCTATGCCACGCCCGTCGCAAAAACCTATCGCGGCGCGCTTGAATCTTTCGCACCACAGGCGATGCTGACCAGATGACGAACCCGGACCCGATCTTACGCACACTCACCCTTGCCGAAGCAACCGAACTGGTCGGCTGGGCTGCGACCGAAGGCTGGAACCCGGGGCTCGAAGACGCGCCGGCACTCTACGCCGCCGACCCCGAGGGCTTCATCGGCGCCTTCGTCGACGACCGCATGGTGGCCGGGATTTCGGCCGTCGCCTATGGAAGCGACTTCGGCTTCATCGGCCTCTATATCTGCCGCCCCGATGCCCGCGGCAAGGGCTATGGCCGAGCCGTCTGGGACGCCGGCATGGCCTATCTCGGCGACCGCACCATCGGTCTCGACGGCGTGCCTGAGCAACAGGCCAACTATGGCAGGATGGGCTTCCAGCCGGTCTACACCACGCATCGCTGGAGCGGCGCCCCGGTGCTGGCAGCCAAACCACAGGAGGGCGGCGAGATCGTCCCGATGAGTCTGGAACTGGCGGCCCCGCTCGAAGCCTTCGATCGCCGTTTCTTCCCCGCGCCACGCCGGGCTTTCCTGGCGAAATGGCTGGAGCCTTCCCGCACCACGCGCATCCTCACGCGCGGCGGCGAGATCTGCGGCTACGGCGTCGCCCGGCGCTGCGGAGAGGGATACAAGATCGGCCCTCTCTTCGCCGTCGACATCGAAGGGGCCACGGCACTGCTCGTATCCCTGACCGAAACCTGCGGAGCCGAAACGGTCCATCTCGACGTCCCGGAGACGCAGTCGTCCTTCACCGCCTTGCTGGAAGCCGCCGGCATGCAGCGCGGCTTCACCACCGCGCGGATGTATCGTGGAACCGCACCTCAGATCGACGGCAGCGGCGTCTTCGCGGTGACCACGCTGGAGCTTGGCTGACCCGCCGCGGTTCAGGCCAGCGCCGCCTTGACGCTGTCGCTTATCGGGGTGGTGGGCCGGCCGATCAGGGCGGAAAGCTGCCTACCATCGTCGAAAAGCGCTCCCCTGGCGGCAGAGGCATCCCATCCGGCAATTGCGGCGGCAAGGTCGCGCGGCAGGCCGAAGCCGACCAGTGCGGCGGCATAGTCGGCTTCCGGCATGTTCTTGTAAGGGATGTCCTTGCCGGTCTGCCTGGAAATCTCGGCGGCGAGTTCGGCCAGCGTATAGGCATTGTCGCCCGCGAGTTCGTAGACCTTGCCCTCCTGGCCCGCGCCCGTCAGGACGGCCACCGCCGCCTCGGCATAGTCGGCACGCGCGGCCGACGAAATCCTGCCCTCGCCGGCGCTGCCGATATAGGCGCCGTCCGCGACGGCGGACTTGACCGAACCGGTGTAGTTCTCGCTGTACCAGCCATTGCGCAGGATGGTGTAGCCCAGGCCCGAGGCCTTGATGTCGGCTTCGGTCTGCCGGTGTTCTTCGGCAAGGCTGAGCGGCGATGTGTCGGCCCGCAGCAGGCTGGTGTAGATCACACGCTTGACGCCCGCCTTCCTGGCCGCCGCGATGACGTTCCTGTGCTGGGCCGCACGCTGGCCGACCTCGTTCGAGGAGATCAGCAGCAACGTGTCCACACCCTTCAATGCGGCATCGAGAGTGTCGGGCCTGGTGTAGTCGGCCTGACGCGCGTTGACCCCGAGATCGGCTGCCTTGTCGGGCGAGCGGACCAGCGCGACGATATCGGACGCCGGGAGCTTTTCCTTCAGTTTCGCAATCACCAGACGGCCGAGATGGCCGGTGGCACCCGTAACGGCGATAGACATGGGAGCCTCCTTGTGGGGGGTGTATTGCCGAAACGAGATCCTATCGGAACAATGGGCCTTGAACGTGGCTCCCGATGTCCCGCGAACATTCGCGGACTGCCGTTCAGTGCAAAACAGTTGCGCTTCGCTCTTGAAATTCCCAGTTGCAAATCGGAAGGTCGCTTCATACGAAAAGACCTATGGAGATTGCCGGTCGAGTGTACGGACGCCACCGCCAGAATCCTTTCCCGCCGATGCCAGCGCCGACGTGACGCTGCCCTGAACAGAGAGCCTCCATGAACGTCAAGACCAATGGCAATATCTCTTTCTGGTACGCCGACATCGGCGGCATCCCGGAAAAGCGTCCGGCGCTTCCCGGCGACAGGGAGGCCGATGTCTGCATCATCGGCGCCGGCTTCACCGGCCTGTGGACCGCCTACTACCTGAAGAAGGCCGATCCTTCCCTCGATATCGTCGTGCTCGAGCGGGAGTTCGCCGGCTTCGGCGCATCGGGACGCAATGGCGGCTGGCTTTCCGGCAGCTTCAGCTGGTCGCGGGAAAAATACCTCAAAAGCTCGAGCCGCGGTGCGGTTATCGACATGCAACGCGCCATGGCCGGTACGGTCGAGGAGGTCATCCGGGTCGCTGGCGAAGAGGGGATCGACGCCGACATCCGGCGGGTCGATGACATCACCGTCGCCACCAATGCGCCGCAGCTCGCCCGCGCACGCGAGCAATACCAGTTCTACCTCGACTGGCAGATGCCGCCAGAACGCATCGAAATGCTGACCGCAGAACAGGCGACAAAACGCATCCGCATCGCCAACGTCAAGGGCGGCTTCGTCATCCGCGACATGGCGCGGGTGCAGCCCGCCAAGCTGGTGCGCGGCCTCGCCCGGGTGGTCGAAGGCCTCGGCGTCAAGATCTTCGAGGGTACCGCAGTCACACGCTTCGAGAAGGGTCGCGTCGAGACCGATCGCGGCACCGTGCGCGCTGCAGCGATCATTCGCGCAACGGAAGGTTTTTCCGCCGGCCTGCCCGGCCATGAACGCACCTGGCTGCCGCTGAACAGCGCCCAGATCGTCACCGAACCGGTGCCGGACGCCCTGTGGCAGGAGATCGGCTGGGAAGGCCACGAACTTCTCGGCGATGCCGCGCACGCCTATTGTTACGCCCAGCGTACCCGCGAAGGCCGCATCACCATGGGCGGTCGCGGCGTTCCCTACCGCTTCGGCTCGAAAACCGATGTCAACGGCCAGACCCAGCAGGCGACCATCGACCAGCTCTGCGCGATCCTCCGGCGTCTGCTTCCGCAGACTGCCCAGCTCAGGATCGATCACGCCTGGTGCGGTGTGCTCGGCGTGCCGCGCGACTGGTGCACGACAGCGGGCTTCGACCGCTCGACCGGCATCGGCTGGGCCGGCGGCTATGTCGGCCTCGGGGTTTCGAGCTCCAATCTGGCGGGCCGGACCCTGGCCGATCTCGTGCTCCGGCGCGAGACCGAGCTGACCGCCCTGCCCTGGGTCAACCGCACGG
>JAEWPB010000125.1 GCA_023399465.1 Pseudomonadota bacterium | reverse complement strand
GTCCCTTCTGCTCCAGCGCATTGATGACGACGTCGATACGACCGCCGGAAATTTCCAGCACCTTGGCGATCAGCTGCCCAAAGGGCTGCATGCCCGTTGCCGCGCCCTTGGGATCTTTCAGCGTCAGGGCCAGTTGCTTGTCAAGCACGCCGATGCCCAGGCTGGTGGTCGCCTTGCCGATTGCGTTGTTGCCCTGTCCGGCCCAGCCAATGCCGAGGTCGCGGCCGGTCTGGCGCGACGCCTCGATGATGCGTACTTCCAGCATCACCTGCTGCGAGCTGGTGACCCGCAACTGGTTCATGACCGGCAGGTCCGAATAGGCCTGGGCGGTTTCCACGATCCGCCGCAATTCGCCGGAGTCGCGCACGTTGCCGGTCAGGCGGATGCGATTGTCGGAGTTGAGCACCCGCACCTGTGCCGAGGGCGCGACCGAGCGAATGGCTGCGGCCACCTCGGAAAAGTCGCTGGTGACCCGGACGTCGATGACGCCGAGCAGCTTCCTGCTGTCGTCATAGACCGAGATGTTGGTGGCGCCGAGGTTCTTGCCGCGTATGAAAAGCGATCTGTCGGTGAGCGGCACGACATCGATCAGTTCCGCGCTGCCGATCACCAGGTCGCCGAACGGCTTGCCGGTATTGATCGTCATCGTATCGTTCGGCGGCAGCGTTATCTGCTGGACCGCGCTGCCGAGATTGATCAACCTTTCCTGGGCGCGAGCGGAAAGCCCCGGCCCCCAATAACCATAGGCGGACATGACCGCGACCAGAACCGCAAGGGTTCTGGCTTTCGCCGCCACTTTCTGGCGTCCCTTCGACATGCTTGCACCGACCCTCTCGATTATTTTTTTGCACTCGCAGTCTGGCCCAGCGGAAATGCCGCAGGTCTGTCTTCTGTAAGAACCTTGAATTCTTGGCGTTCGACGGTGTTCCAGACGCCGATGACGCCCCAGATTGACTGGGGCGGCGCTTCGGCCGGGCGTACGTCTACCTGCGCCTGCTTTTCCGGGCTCGCCTCTTCAGGAAGGTTCTCCTTCAAGAGATCGGCCGCGATCGGCCCGCCGCCGAGATCGGCGATCGACAGCCGCCGCGTGTTTTCGACCGAGGAGGAGGCGATGTTGCGAAGAGCCAGCGACAGCGTGCCGATATTGGCGCCAAGCGTCAGGCGTTGCGCCTCGTCGGTGGTGACCTCGAAGGTCACCGTCTTGACGACCGAGGGTTCGTCCTTGCGTTCATCCGCGGTCTGGTCCACCGCCAGCACCTTCACGCCCTGGAGCAGCACATCGACAAAGGTCTGCTCGTCATTATTCTCGTTGCGGGTGACGCGGGTCAGCAGTACGTCGACGCGATCGGACGGACGCACGAAGCCGGCAACGCCGAGCACGTCGTTGACGCGAATGGAAATCGCCTTCATGCCCTGGTCGAGTGCTGCCGAAAGCGTCGCCCGTTCGCCGGCGCCGGTTATCTTCGATGTCAGTACGGGCTCGCCGGGATCGATCGCCGCCATCACGTAGCGCGGCTCGGTATCGTCGCCGACCACCTCTTCAACGGTCTGGAAGGATCCGGCCGGGGTTTCGTTCGAAAGCCAGGGAATGACCTTGAGATTTTCGGCGCGCACCCGGTCGCCGAAACGCATCGCCTTTGCGGCGACGATCAGCGTTTTTTCCTGGGATTTCTTGCCAAGCGCCGCAAGCCGGATCTGCTGATCGGCGAGATAGGCGCGCACCCCGAAGACGGCGCCGGCGGCAAGCATCAGCGAAACAAACAGACTGACAAGCGTCGAAAAACGCATCACTACGACCCGCTATACTTGAGTACTACAACAGACAGGCATGCCTATATTGGAGGAGAGGGGTTAATGAAAACCCCTCTTTCAATGATATTGTCAGGTGGGAACGGCAAGTTCGTCTGTAAACCAACCCGCCCAGGCATTCCATACTGTGCCGAGATTGGTGCCTGCCAGCGTCACGGCGGTAATAGCTCCGCCGACGAGGAGGCCGAGCAGAATGAGATATTCGGTCAGCGCTACACCATCTTCTTCCCGCGCGAAAGCGCGTACTTTACTTACAAAGGCTTTCATCGAGAATTACCTCCAGGTTACTTTGGCGCACCGTATTTTCGGCTCCGCCTTGTCTTCGAGACCACCTCTCCGACTACTATAATTAATAAGTGGTTAAAGATTGTAGAGTCAACTACCGATTCCGTGGCTATTCTGTAAGATGTTTCTTATGGTTAAGCTTCGATTCGATGGAATGCTGCTTCTGTATTGTAAATCTCGGCATGAATATTTGTTGTGGTTGACTTATCATTCGCTTGATTATGTTGTCGTGCGGCGCGCTTGTTTACGGCAAGTAATGAAATCTGTAGAACGTCATATGGTGCTAACGCAGAAGTAAAACATGACGCTAATAATCAGCATAAATACTTTGCTTTTCGTCATAGTCCTCCTCTATGCTGCATGGAGCGACTTCAGCCGCTGGAAGATTCCCAACGGCACCGTTCTGGCGCTCGTCGCCCTCTATGCAGCGCGCGCCGTGGCGCAGCTATGGACGACGCAGGATGTCGGCGCGACGCTGTTTTCCCCCACCGGCATCGGCGCCGATGTCGCGGCGGGCTTGCTGCTTTTCATGCTCGGCGTCGGCCTCTGGGGCTTTGGCCTTTTCGGCGCCGGCGATGCCAAGCTCTTCCTGCCGATCGGTCTCTTCGTCGGCTGGAACGGCATGCTGCTGTTCGCCTTCTTCCTGCTGGTCTTTGGCATTGTGTCGCTGCTGATGCTCAGGCTGCGAATACCCTTGCCGCTCGCGCATTTCGGCCTGATGCTGCGGATCGAGGAAATCCGTACCAGCCGCAAGGTTCCCTATGGCGTGGTCATGGTCTTCGCCGCGCTCGCCACCCTTGCCGTCACGCAGGGCTACCGGGCCGTCTGATGGTGGGTGGCGGGTCACCCTGCTATGGCCCCGAATGAGGGGCGGGCGGGATGAGTGTGATCGTGCATGTCGCGCACATTCGGAAAGGGCGGCAGTAAAGCATGGCTTTGATCGGTGCTGTTGCGCTGCTCAGGAGAGGATATTATTCAAAATATGTATCTATACTGATGCTAGATGAGAAAATAACACTTCAATAAGTACTTATTCATTATATATGCTTGGATCCCTGCTACGGGAAGAGTATGGCGTACTAAACCAGGGGAAGAATATGTTCGCAGTAGGATCAGGATTCAGGATCAAGTATCTCGCCATGGCAATGGTTGGCGGTGTTATGCTGGCAGGGTGCCAGTCCGGCCTTGAAGACATGTCCGCATTTGGCGACAGCGCCAGGACGATCGACGACAACGCATCCGTATCGTTCTATAGAAACGATGAGTTGCTGCCCACGGCAAAGCTGCAGTTCGAGGAAAAGAACTACGGAAAGTCGTATGCCATCTACAAGCGCGCGGTTGATGTCTTCCCGCAGGATCCGTCTGCCTGGCTCGGCTTTGCCGCGTCCTCGGACATGATCGGGCGGTTTGACACCTCCGATCGTGCCTACAGGCAGCTCGCTGGCATGATCGGCAATACGCCAGTCTACTATAACAATATCGGATATTCCCATCTGCTGCGCGGCGATCTTCCCAGTGCGCGGCGCTACTTCCTGAAGGCCTACGAAATCGACCCGACCAACGAGGTCACTGCCCGAAATCTGGAACTGATGAAGAACAGCGTGAAGTTCGCGCAGCGAACCTGACGCCCATCTGCCATCTGCCGGCGTCGGCACCCCTGTTAAAGAATGATGCCGGGAGGTTGCGCGGGCATCTGTGTTTAGAGCAAATGCGCGTCTGCCTCTGCTGTTAGGCGCGTCGGTGCTCTTTATTCCGGCAATATTCCAACCGGCCTGCCGGGATCATTCGCACCTCAAGAAATGACACCCGCCAAAAAACGCGAGAACAGTTCGCGTTGTGATGAAATTCCCAGCTTGGAATAGATATTGCGCCGATGAATGCGCACAGTTCCCGTAGAGATCTTTAACACTTGGCCGGTCGCCTCGGCCGAATATCCCTTCAGGATGAAGCCGACGATCTCGCGCTCGCGGCGGGTCAGGCGATCAAGTCCCTGTCCCGTGATTTCGGGGCGAGCGGCCTTCTGGGCCCTGAAATTCTCCGCAAGGCCGCTCCACTGTCGGCGCATCAGTGCGGTGACGATCGGTGCCACAGCCGCAAGCCGGCGAAATTCGGTCCGGCTGAACACCTTCTCCTCGCGCATCAACGAAAGCACAACATGACATTCTTCCGGCATCTCAGCAAAGAAGCCGATCTCCTCAGCGATCTCGGTGCGCTTGTAGTAGTTGCGGAAGTATTCGCCCTGATAGAAGCGGTCGGGCGCAAGTGTCTGCAGCCGGTAAAGGCCGGGCGGAACCGGGCGCACCGCACTCTGGCAGAACGGATCGAGAAGATACGGTCCCTCCTGGTAGTCGGTGACGAATATGCGACGCCGATGCTCCGGAAACGTGTCGAAGATGTCGATCGGCTTGCTGTCGCCCGAGTATCCGAAGATCACGGTGAAGGAAAAGGGCACGATTGCCTGCAGCCATGCGGTGAGCGCCGGGCAGAAGCCCGTCTGGCCGATCAGGTCGATGGCGGTCCCCAGGTGCGGTGCAAATAGCGGACTCTGCCGTGAACCTGCCATCATGAGAAAAGCTATGCCTTTTGTGATATATACAGTCTAGGCAGAGTTTTCTAACTTTTTGGGCAAGTCAAGCAATAGTAACCGAAGTCGAGCATGGTGAATCAGACAATTGCCGAGTTGCGGAACGTGACCAAGCGTTTTGGAGCGGTCACCGCTGCGGAGGGCCTGGATCTGGCGATCCTCCCGGGCGAGTTCCTTTCCTTCCTCGGCCCCTCGGGTTGCGGAAAGACCACGGCATTACGCATGCTCGCAGGCTTCGAACAGCCGAGCGAGGGCGACGTCCTGATCGACGGGACGGTGGTCAACGGCATCCCACCCCATCAGCGCCCGGTCAACATGGTCTTCCAGCAGTATGCGCTGTTCCCGCACATGAACGTGGCGCGCAACGTCGCCTACGGGCTGAACCAGCGCCGGCCGCGCCTTGCCAAGGCCGATATTGCCGCCAAGGTGGCGCGGGCGCTCGACATGGTGCGCCTGTCCGGTTTCACCGACCGGCGGATCTGGGAAATGTCGGGCGGTCAGCAGCAGCGCGTGGCGCTGGCGCGGGCGATCATTAACGAGCCGAAAATCCTGCTTCTCGACGAACCGATGGCGGCGCTAGACAAGAAGCTGCGCCACGACATGCAGATCGAATTGAAATCGCTGCAGCGCGAACTCGGCATCACCTTCGTGCTCGTCACCCACGACCAGGAAGAGGCGCTGTCGATGTCGGATCGCGTCTGTATCATGCACCAGGGCCGGATCGCCCAGATCGGCACGCCGGAAGAACTCTACGACCAGCCGCTGAACCGCTATGTCGCCGACTTCATTGGCCGGTCGAACTTCATCGCTGCGCGTGCCCTAGGGCGCGACGGCGAACGGCTGGTTGCTGAAGGGCCGGGCGGCCTGCGCTTCGTTGCGCGCGCCGCGGGAAAAACTGCAGGCGAGGGGGCCGTGACGCTGTCGCTGCGCCCGGAGGAGATCCGCGTCGCGCCGGACGGTGACGCGGGCGAGGGGCATGAGATGCGGGTGACGCACCGTATCTTCCTCGGCGAACATGTCGAATATCATCTGCGTTCCGCCGCGCTCGACCACCTGATCGCGGTGGTGCCGCGCTCGACCGACATTGCCGGGGGAACACCCGGCGTCGGCGTGGCCGTTCGCGTTTCCTGGCGCGATGGCGCCGCGCTCGCGCTGGCGGAAAACTGATTTCATGCGGCCGGGCGCAGGCGTTCCCGGCATCCGTTTGACTACGTCGACAACTGGGAGGATATCGATGACAGACAACAACGGGACTATCTCCGCCAGGGAATTCCTCGAGCGGCTGGAAAGCTACCGCAAGGGCTCGATTTCGCGGCGCCATTTCCTCGGGGTCACCGGCCTCGGGCTTGCCACTTCGGTTCTGGCCGGCGCCATGCCCGGCCTTGCATCCCGCGCCCGGGCCGCCGGCAATATCGGCGACCGCGTCGTGATCGCCACCTGGCCGAACTACCATGATCCGGCCGATTTCGAAGCCTTCAAGGCCGCCACCGGCTGCGCTGTGGACATGAACGTCTTCGGTTCGAACGAGGAGATGCTGGCCAAGCTCCAGGCCGGCGGCACCGGCTGGGACATTGTAGTCGCGACCAACTACACGATCTCCACCTATGCGGGCGAGAAGATCATCGAGGAAATCGACCTGTCGCGGCTGCCGAACTACGACAAGACGGCCACCGATCCGCGATTTGCCGGCCCGGGCATTATCGACGGAAAAACCTACGCCATCCCGCGCAATGTCGGCACCACCGGCTTCTGCCTCAACACCGCCGATTTCAACGGAACGCGGCCGACGAGCTGGAAAGAGTTCTGGGACCTGACGAAGGGCGAGCTTTCCGGCCGCTCCATCGTGCATGACTACCAGCTCACCGCCATCGGCAATGCCCTGAAGTACTTCGGCTATTCCTTCAATTCGGTCGATCCGAAGGAACTGGAAGACGCCGAGAAGCTGCTGATCGAAGCCAAGCCGCACCTCTTCGCGATCACCTCGGACTACCAGCCGCCAATGCGCTCGGGCGACGCGACCATGTCGATGTGCTGGACGGGCGATGCGACCCAGCTGAACCGCGACATGTCCGAGATCGTCTACATTCTCGGCAAGGAAGGTGGCGAGATCTGGTCGGACTTCTTCACCATCCCCGCCTCGGCGCCGCACAAGAACGCCGCCTATGCGCTGATCGACTTCCTGCTCGAGCCGAACATGGCGGCAAAGGAAGCTCAGTTCCATGGCTACGCCACCGGCGACAGCCGCGTGGATGCACTGCTGCCGGCCGAAATGCGCGAAAGCGAGATTCTCTACCCCGCGGCGGAGCTTCTCAGTGCGCTGGAATTCGGCGCGGCGGTCACCATGACCAACCCGCAGCGCGCTGAAATCCTTGCGCGCTTCAAGTCGGCGTAAAGGAGCCGGACGTGCGACCATCCCTGCGCACCACCCTGTTTCTGGCTCCGGCCACGGCCTGGCTCCTCGCCATGCTGGTGTTGCCGCTTGTGGTGGTCGTCGTCTTCAGTTTCGGCGAAAGAGGGGCCGCCGGCGGTTACATCCCGGCCTTCACCTTCGACAATTACTTCAATCTCGGCGCCCGCTGGGCGGCGTTCAGGAATACGCTGACGCTCGCCCCGCTCGGCACAGTGCTGTGCCTGCTGATCGCCTATCCGCTCGCCTATTTCCTGGCGCAGAAGGCCGATCCGCGCTGGCGCACCGCGCTGCTGATCCTGGTGATCGTGCCGTTCTGGACCTCGATCCTGATCCGCTCCTACGCCTGGATCCAGATCCTCGGCGGCAACGGCCTGCCGCGGCTCATCGGTGAACTCGGCTTCGACCGGCCCCGCTTCATCAACACGCCTTTCGCGGTGATGGTGGGCATCGTCTACGGCTATCTGCCGCTGATGGTGTTCCCGATCTATGTGGCGCTGGAAAAGCTCGACCGGCGCCTGCTGGAAGCCTCGAGCGACCTCGGCAGCCCGCCCTGGCGCACCTTTCTCCAGGTCACGCTGCCGCTGTCGCTCGCGGGTGTTGCGACGGGCTCCATGCTGGTCTTCATCCTGCTGATGGGCGAATTCCTCATCCCGCAGCTTCTCGGCGGCGGCAAGGTCTTTTTCGTCGGCAATGCGCTGGTCGACCTGTTCCTGCAGTCGCGCAACTGGCCCTTCGGGGCGGCTATGGCGGCGACGCTGGTGCTGGTGATGCTCGTCACGGTGTCGCTCTATCTGCGCAGCCTGCGGCGGCTGTCCGGCGGGCGCGACGACGTGGCATTGATGTAAGGAATAGCGATGCGACTCTATGCTCTCGCGGTCTACCTGTTCCTCTATATCCCGATCGGCGTGATCGCGCTCTTTTCGTTCAATGCCGGCCGGCATGCGGCCCAGTTCAGCGGCTTCTCGCTGCAGTGGTACGGCAAGACGCTGGCCAACCCCTTCGTCGTCAACGCCGTCAAGACCAGCTTCACGGTCGCGGTCACCTCGGCGCTGCTCGCCACCCTGTTCGGCACGCTGGCGGCGGTCGCCCTGCAGGGCGTGCGCGGCCGGCTGCGCCTTTTTTACGACGCCCTGGTCTATGTGGCGGTGATGGTGCCGGGCATCGTCATCGGCATCGCCACCCTGATCGCGCTGGTGACGGTGTTTGATACGGTCAACCCGCTACTCGCCACGCTGTTCGGCCCGGAGAACCCCGTGCACCTCGGCCTCGGCAAGGGCTCGCTGATCGCGGCCCACGGCCTCTTCACCATGGCGCTGGTCATCATCATCGTGCGCGCCCGGCTGCAGGGCATGGACCGATCGCTGCTTGAGGCGTCCGCCGATCTCGGCGCGCCGCCGATGCGCAGCTTCGTCCAGATCACCCTGCCACAGATCGCCCCGGCGGTGCTGGCCGGCTTCCTTCTGGCCTTCACCTTCAGCTTCGATGATTTCATCATCGCCTTCTTCGTCGCAGGATCCGAAACCACCCTGCCGATCTACGTATTCTCGTCGATCCGGCGCGGCGTGACGCCGGAGATCAACGTCATCGGCACACTCGTTTTGGCCGCGTCGTTGCTCAGCCTGATCACCGCGCAGGTGATCATGCGCCGCCGCAGCCATTGATATTCTGGGAGTTTCCAAAGATGGATTTGAAAGAACGTGTCGCGCTGGTGACGGCGGGAGGAGCAGGCATCGGCCGGGCAGGGGCGCTCGCCATGGCGCGCGAGGGCGCCCATGTCGTCGTCACCGACCTTGTCGCCGAGCGGGCGGCGGCGGTGGCTGCGGAGATTGCCGCGTCCGGCGGGCGGGCGGAAGGCTTCGGCCTCGATGTGCTGGACGACGCCGCGCTGGAAGGGGCGATCCTTGCCGCTGCCGAGCGCCACGGCCGGCTCGACGTGCTGCATTCCCATGCCGGCGTCCAGGTGCCGGGCCGGCTGGACCAGGTTGATGCCGCCCAGATGGACCTTTCCTGGCAGCTGAACGTCCGCGCGCATTTCGTCGCCGCCAAGGCCGCGATGCGGGTTATGGCGCCGCGCCGGCAGGGCTCGATCATCGTCACCTCGTCGAATTCGGGTGTGCAATACGATCGCGAGATGATCGCCTATTGCACTACCAAGCATGCGGTGATCGCGATGGTGCGACAGATCGCGGTCGACTTCGCCCGCCACAACGTTCGCTGTAATGCGCTGTGCCCGGGTTTCGTCGACACGGTGTTCAATGCGGGTTTCGAAGTGCAGATGGGCGGGCGCGCGGCGCTGGAGAACTATGTCCGGGACGCCATCCCCATGGGCCGCTTCGGCTCGGCCGAGGAGATCGGCCAGGCCATTCTCTACCTCGCCTCCGACAAGTCCGCCTTCATGACCGGCCATGCGCTGGTGATCGACGGGGCCGAAAGCCTGTAGCCTGAGTGCGGCAAAGCGGGTGTGCGGACCGGAAACTTCGCCGAATATCTCTTCCCTGGCGATATCGGATCCGTCAGTTCACGATCTCAGTCTGGTACGCTGAACGACTGCAGTTTCGTGATCGTATGCTGCCCGTCCGCTCGCGGCCCTTTCGACCGGCGAGATCGCTGTGCACAGTAGCCACTTGTGACCTAAATTGCCAATGCATGGCAGGCTTGAGGTAAAGACTTTACAAGTCTCCGTCCAGTCAGGTCCCCGCAACCAAATCAAAGCACAAATGCAAATGCAAATCACAACGCCTCCTGCAAGGGAGGCTTTTGCCGTTTTCGGGGATGTGTCTGGCCGGAAACCGGAGCTTTTGCGTTTCTGCTCCATGTCGATCTCGCCCGACATCTGGCGTGCCATGAGATCCTGGTCCACCATCGCCGTGAATTTTGCTTCCATCATCTGCGCCGTCTGCATGGCCGCCAGGATCGAGGCAATGCGGCCATGCACCTCCAGCGCTGCGGGTTCGCGACCGGCGGTCCTGTTAATGACCACCTTCTGGATGAGTTGTCGGATGTTTCCTATCAACGGCTGCTTTGTCGCCATGTCGGCGTGGTCGCGCATCAGGTAGATCATGCTGTGTATCACCGTGCGGACCGTCACTTCGTTGATCTCAGCGCGTAGTTGCTCAAGCTTTCCGGCGTCATTCCTGGGGTGTTCGAAAGAGGGTGCGCTCGCCAGCTGCCGTTCCAGGTCTTCACGGCGGCCGCATTCGGCGCATTCCAGGATTCCACTCAGGAGATAGCCGGGTCTATGCGAGCGATTGAGCGGGTTTGACGTCGTACGAAAAACTCACGCACCTCCCCCTGCCGGCGTTTAGCTTTTGCCCAGAGTTTGTCAGAGACAATGCGCAGCTCCGGCCGCTCATCGACCACCCAGGTGTCGGTCCCGTTGTGACGCGCGATCCTGCGTTCCGTGTCGAGATTTTTGCGATACTCGCGCCGATTCCAGATTGCCCTACCGATGTAGAGCTCGTTGTTGAGGATACCGGCCCCGCGGTCGACGTGACCGTGACCGCGGATGGCTGTATCGCGCCAGGCAAAACCGTGAGGTCCGGGGTTCCCCTTCATGTTAAGCTGGATCGCGATATCGCGGGGTGACACACCCTCCGCATAAAGCTCACGGAGCGCGGCAACATCCAGCATCTGTTCGGCCAGCAGCTTCTTCAACTTGGCGTTCTCCTCCTCGAGCGCCTTCAGACGCTTCGCTTCCGAGACTTCCATGCCGCCGTAGTTGGCCCTCCATTTATAGATTCTGGCATCACTGACACCGCGCTTGGCTAGCAAAGCTCCGAGACCGGCGTGCCCGCCTCGTGCTCCTTCAGCACCGCAATGATCTGCTCTTCCGTAAATCTCTGCTTCTTCATTCATCCGTCCTCAGTGGGCCGGACTCTTACCCATACTGGACGAAATCTCAGTGGCAGGTGAGGGGCAGCAACATCGGCGCTTCGACCATATCCTTGTCGATCTGCTCCGTCACGATGCTATCTCCAGCTCAGTCAGTGGTAGGCGCCTCACGCCTTTCGGCATACGCGTCAATACCTGGACGTCGAGGCTCACCGAAGCCGCCGCTCGCTTGCCGACGCGAAAATACAGGTTGCCGCTTTCGCGAGCATTAGCATACACTAAATAAAAAATCGCTGACGTTTATCGAGGGGCAGTCATGTCCGAGGCTAGACGCATGACGGTTCTGGTGGTCAGCACGGCCGCCTTCATGGCGTGCTTTGCTGCATGGATGATGTTCGGCGTCATCGGCATTCCGCTACGCGAACAGTTGCAGCTCAACTCGACGGAGTTCGGTCTGCTAACAGCGACGCCGGTGCTGACCGGCTCGGTATTTCGTCTGCCACTCGGTATCTGGACCGATCGTTTCGGCGGCCGCATCGTCATGTTCCTGCTGCTGATCACATGCGCTGTTCCGATGTGGCTCGCCTCCTATGCCAGTGAACTTTGGCAATTTCTGCTGCTCGGGCTCGCGCTAGGCCTGGTTGGCGCATCCTTCTCAGTCGGCACGCCCTATGTCGCCCGTTTCTTCCCTCCGGAACGCCGCGGCTTTGCAATGGGTTTCTTTGGAGCCGGCACGATGGGAGCTGCGCTCAACATGTTCATCGCGCCAGTGTTGATGAACAATTTTGGCTGGCAGGCGGTTCCGCGGTTTTATGCGGTGTTGCTCCTCGTGATCGCAATCGCATTCTGGTTTCTGGCCGCACCGGATCCTGGGGCACGTAAGGCCACCTCGTTTCGATCGCAGCTTGCGGTCATGGGGGATCGCCGCGTGTGGAAGTTTTGCCAGTACTATTCGATCGTCTTCGGCGGCTTTACCGCGCTGTCAATCTGGATGCCGCAATATTACGTGCGCGAATATGGCTTCTCGATTGCGGCTGCCTCACTTCTCGCAGCTTGCTTTTCTCTGCCGGGTGGCGCCCTTCGCGCCGTGGGTGGCGTGCTCGCGGATCGGTTCGGCGCCCACATCGTCACCTGGTGGGTCCTGTGGGTGGCCTGGGTTGCCCTCTTCCTTCTGTCCTATCCGCACACTGATTTCGCCATTCGCACGGTCGACGGCTATCGCCACTTCACGATCTCGCTGACTCCTTGGATGTTTACGCCACTGCTCTTCGTCGTTGGTGTCACCTTTGCCTTCGGAATGGCGTCGACCTTCAAATATATCGGCGACGACTTTCCGGAGAACCTGGGCGTCGTCAGTGGCCTCGTCGGCATGGTCGGGGGACTCGGCGGGTTCCTGCTGCCGATAATGTTCGGCGGCCTCCTAGACTGGCTCGGCTTCAATTCAAGTTGCTTCATGCTGCTCTATGGCGTCGTCTCCGTGTCGCTGATGCTCAACTACTTGACCGAGGTGCGCCGGGCGCCGGTCGTGGGGCATGACGATCGCGATAGGGAGGTTTCGTCGCGTCCGAACTGGGAGCCTACGCAATGAGCCATTTTCTCGATCGGATGACTTATCTCGCCCGTCGCCGTGGCACTTTCGCCGATGGGCTTGGCGAACTGCGCGACGAGGACCGCATCTGGGAAGAGGGCTATCGCGACCGCTGGCAGCACGACAAGATTGTGCGCTCCACCCACGGCGTGAACTGTACCGGTTCCTGCTCGTGGAAGATCTACGTCAAGAGCGGGCTCGTCACCTGGGAGACGCAACAGACCGACTATCCGCGCACCCGCCCCGGAATGCCCAACCATGAGCCGCGTGGCTGCTCGCGCGGCGCTTCATATAGCTGGTATCTCTATAGTGCCAGCCGCATCAAATATCCAATGGTGCGCGGCCGCCTCGTCAAGGCATGGCGCGCGGCGCGCAAGACGTTCGCGCCCGTGGAGGCCTGGGCCTCCATCGTCGAGAACCCAGAGACGGCAAAGTCGTACAGATCCATGCGCGGGCGGGGCGGTTTCGTCCGCTCTGGCTGGGAGGAGGTGAGCGAGATCATAGCCGCCGCCAATATCTACACCATCAAGACCTATGGTCCGGATCGGGTGGTAGGCTTCTCGCCCATTCCGGCGATGTCAATGGTCTCCTATGCCTCAGGCTCGCGCTACATCAGTTTGCTCGGCGGCACCCTACTTTCCTTCTACGACTGGTATTGCGATCTGCCGCCGTCGAGCCCGCAGACATGGGGTGAGCAGACCGACGTGCCGGAATCCGCCGACTGGTATAATTCCGGTTATATCATCGCGTGGGGTTCGAACGTGCCGCAGACCCGCACGCCCGATGCGCATTTCCTCGTCGAGGCGCGTTATAATGGCACGCGCATCATCGCGGTGACGCCAGACTACGCGGAGGTCGCCAAGTTCGCCGATCTGTGGCTGCACCCCAAGCAGGGCACGGATGCTGCTCTCGCCATGGCCATGGGGCATGTGATCCTGAAGGAATGCTTCCTCGACCGGCAGGTTCCTTACTTTCAAGACTATAGCCGCCGCTACACCGACTTGCCCATGCTGGTCATGCTCAAGCAAGAACGCGACCGCTGGGTGGCCGATCGTTACCTGCGCTGCAGCGACCTGCCTGGGGCGCCGAAGTCGGAAAACTCCACCTGGAAGGTCATGGCGCTGAACGAGGAGAGCGGCGAACTGGTCGTGCCGCAGGGATCGATCGGCTACCGTTGGCCGAAAGACAAGGAACCCGCGGGCAACTGGAATCTCGAGCCGAAGGACGGCGAGACGGGCGAGAATGTCAGCCTGGCGCTCTCGCTTCTGGGCAGCCATGAGGAAACGCTTGCCGTGACATTCCCCTATTTTGGCGGACGCGCGCACGAGCACTTCATCGCGAATCCGCAGGATGGCGATACACTGACGCGTAACGTGCCGGTACGCCGCGTCAAGCTGGCGAGCGGCGAGGCGCGTGTCGCCACGGTCTTCGATCTGATGTGCGCGCATTACGGGCTGGACCGTGGCCTCGGCGGCGCCGCAGCGAAATCCTACGACGACAACGTGCCTTATACGCCGGCCTGGCAGGAGACGATTACCGGCGTACCGTCAGAGCATGCCATAACCGTCGCGCGCGGCTTCGCCGCAAATGCCGAGAAGACCAATGGTCGGTCCATGGTCATCATCGGCGCCGGTATGAACCACTGGTATCACCAGGACATGAACTATCGCAGCATTATCAACATGCTGATGCTGTGCGGCACGGTCGGCGTCTCCGGCGGCGGCTGGGCACATTATGTCGGGCAGGAGAAGCTGAGGCCGCAGACCGGGTGGACTATGCTCGCCTTTGGCCTAGACTGGGCGCGCCCGCCGCGCCAGATGAACGGCACGTCCTTCTTTTATGCCCATACCGACCAGTGGCGCTACGAGCGTCTGAACGTCTCCGAAATTCTCTCGCCGCTCGCAAACCCCGCAGACTATCGCGGCACATTCATCGATATGAACGTAAAGGCAGAGCGCATGGGGTGGCTGCCCTCCGCGCCACAGTTCAACGTTAACCCGCTGGGGATTGCTGCACAGGCGGAGAAGGCAGGCATCCTTATCCAGGACCACGTTGTGGCTGCATTGAAATCAGGCGACATGCGCTTGGCCTGCGAAGACCCCGATAATCCCGTCAATTTCCCGCGCAACCTGTTCATCTGGCGCTCGAACCTTTTCGGATCGTCCGGAAAGGGGCATGAATATTTTCTTCGTCATCTGCTGGGCACTCGCCACGGCCTGCAGGGTAAGGACCTGGGAGAAACCGATGGTGAGAAGCCCAAGGATGTGGTCTGGCGCGATCCGGCTCCGGAGGGCAAACTCGACCTCGTCACCACGCTTGATTTTCGTATGTCCACGAGTTGTCTGTACTCCGACATCATTCTGCCGACGGCCACCTGGTACGAGAAGAACGACCTAAATACTTCCGACATGCACCCCTTCATCCATCCGCTGTCGGCAGCGGTGGATCCGGTGTGGGAGGCACGCAGCGACTGGGAAACATACAAGACGATCGCCAAGCGCTTTTCGGAACTGGCAGCCGGCCATCTCGGCGTCGAGCAGGACGTCGTGCTGGCACCGATTCAGCACGACACGCCGGGTGAACTCGCCCAGCCGGTCGACGTCAAAGACTGGAAGAAGGGTGAGTGCGACTTGGTGCCTGGCGTCACTGCACCGCAGATCGTCACGATCGAGCGCGATTATCCGAATGTCTATCGCCGCTTTACATCGCTCGGTCCCCTCGCTGACAAGCTCGGCAATGGTGGCAAAGGTATAAGCTGGAACACGGAAGCCGAGGTGAAGGGCCTCGGCGACCTCAACTACCGGGTCAATGATGGCGGGCCGACGCAGGGGCGCCCGCGCATCGAAAGCGACATAGATGCTGCCGAGACCATTCTATATCTCGCGCCGGAGACCAACGGCGAGGTGGCGGTGAAGGCGTGGGCGGCGCTTGGCAAGGTGACAGGTCGGGACCATAGGCACCTCGCCCAAACGCGCGAGGACGAGAAAATTCGCTTCCGTGATTTGCAGGCACAACCGCGCAAGATCATTTCCTCTCCCACTTGGTCGGGGATCGAAAGCGAGCATGTCAGCTATACGGCCGGCTACACCAATGTGAATGAGCTCATCCCTTGGCGCACCATTACAGGCCGCCAGCAGTTTTATCAGGATCACCGCTGGCTGCGCGATTTCGGCGAGGCCTTCGCGCTTTACCGGCCGCCCGTGGATACGCGCACCGTCACCGCGATGCTGGGCACGCATGCCAATGGTGAAATCGAGATCGTGCTCAATTTCATCACGCCGCACCAAAAGTGGGGCATCCACTCTACCTATACTGACAATCTGCTGATGCTGACTCTATCGCGCGGTGGGCCGATCGTTTGGATCTCGGAAACGGACGCTAAACGCGCCGGGATCGTCGACAATGACTGGATCGAACTGTTCAACCTGAACGGTGCGATCGCGGCGCGCGCGGTCGTGAGCCAGCGCGTCAAGGCCGGCATGTGCATGATGTACCATGCGCAGGAGAAGATCGTGAATGTGCCGGGTTCGCAGATCACTGGCCAGCGCGGCGGTATCCACAATTCGGTGACGCGCACTGTGCTGAAGCCCACCCATATGGTCGGCGGCTATGCCCAGCTTTCCTATGGGTTCAATTACTACGGCACGGTCGGCTCCAACCGTGACGAGTTCGTCGTCGTGCGCAAGCTCAACCGGATCGACTGGCTCGATCACTCCAATCCAGTCGATCCGGCGCAGAAGGAGACGGCACCATGAAAATTCGCGCGCAGATCGCGATGGTGATGAATCTCGACAAGTGCATCGGCTGTCACACCTGTTCCGTCACCTGCAAGAATGTGTGGACCTCGCGCCAGGGCATGGAATACGCGTGGTACAACAATGTCGAGACCAAGCCTGGCATCGGCTACCCGAAGGATTGGGAAAACCAGGAGCGCTGGCACGGCGGCTGGCGACGCAAGAAGAACGGCAAGATCGTGCCCCGGCAAGGAGGCCGGCTTTCCATCCTAGCCAAGATCTTCGCCAATCCTCGCCTGCCCGAGATCGATGACTATTACGAGCCCTTCACCTTCGACTACGAGCACCTGCAAAACGCGCCGGAACTGACGACCGCGCCGGTGGCGCGGCCGCTCTCGCTGATCTCGGGTCAGCCGATGGAAAAGATCGAGTGGGGCCCGAACTGGGAGGAGATCCTCGGCGGCGAGTTCGACAAGCGGTCGCAGGATTACAATTTCGAGGCCGTACAGAAGGACATCTACGGCCAGTTCGAAAACACCTTCATGATGTATCTGCCGAGGATTTGCGAGCACTGCCTGAATCCAAGCTGCGTAGCCTCGTGTCCATCAGGCTCCATCTACAAGCGCGAAGAGGACGGTATCGTCCTCATTGACCAGGACAAGTGCCGCGGCTGGCGCATGTGCGTGTCGGGCTGCCCTTACAAGAAGATCTATTACAACTGGACCTCCGGAAAGGCCGAGAAATGCATCTTCTGCTACCCGCGCATCGAAGCCGGCCAGCCGACCGTCTGCTCGGAGACCTGTGTCGGGCGCATCCGTTATCTCGGTGTGCTGCTCTACGATGCCGATGGCATCGAGAAGGCGGCTTCGACCGAAAACACGCAGGATCTATATGAAGAGCAACTGAAGCTGTTCCTCGATCCGAATGACCCCGAAATTGAGGCCCAGGCACGGGTGGACGGCGTGCCGGGTGCCTGGATCGAGGCAGCCAAGCATTCTCCCACCTACAAGATGGCCGTGGATTGGCGTGTCGCGTTTCCGCTGCACCCGGAATATCGCACCCTGCCGATGGTCTGGTATGTGCCGCCGCTTTCGCCGATCCAGTCGCACGCCAATGCCGGTGCAATCGAGACGGTGGGCGAACTACCGGACGTACGTTCGCTGCGCATTCCCGTTCGTTACCTCGCCAATCTGCTGACGGCGGGCGATGAAACGCCCATCGTCAGCGCGCTGGAGCGCCTGTTCGCCATGCGCATCCATTTCCGTCAGCGCCAGCTAGGCGAGGGCGACGGACAGGCGGTCCTCGACCAGGCCGGTCTGTCGCTTGGGCAAGTGGAGGAGATGCACCGCTATCTCGCCATCGCGAATTACGAGGACCGCTTCGTCATCCCCACCGGGCACCGCGAATTGGCAGAGGATGCCTATGGCCTGAAAGGCTCCTGCGGCTTCACCTTCGGCAATGGTTGCGATTTCGGTCCGCCGCACTCGTCGCTGTTCGGCGGCAAAATGGGCCGACGCAAGCTCAATCCCATTCGTCCTCTGGACACGTGACCCATGCCGATGATCCTGCTCAAGGCGTTCAGCGCGCTGCTTTCCTACCCCACCGCGGATATGCGCGCGGCATTAAGCGAGATTGCTGGCGCGGTCGAGGCTTCCCCGTTGATCTCGGCCGGGGAGAAACGTGAACTGGGAGCGCTGGTACGCGAGTTGGGCGAAGGGGACCTGCTCACCGTCGAGTCCCGCTATGTCGATCTGTTCGATAGAGGGCGGTCACTTTCGCTGCATCTTTTCGAACATCTGCATGGCGAAAGCCGGGATCGCGGCGCGGCCATGGTGGAACTGAAGAAGCTCTACGAAGCCGCCGGCTTCGAGCTGATCGGCCATGAACTGCCGGATTACCTGCCGGTGGTGCTGGAATATCTGAGCTGCCGCGACCTGAACGAGGCGCGCGACATGCTGGCCGACTGTGCTCACATCCTGGCCGCCATCAGCCGTTCGCTGATTGCTCGACAAAGCCGCTATGCGGCTGTTCTACAGGCGCTGCTCGTAATCGCGGGAGAAAAGCCGCTAAACGCAGCCGAGATCAAGCCGGCAAAGGAGCATCCTGCCGCGCTCGATCGCGACTGGGCCGAACAGCCGGCCTTCGAGGAGCCGGCTGGCGACCACCCCAAGTTCTGAGAAAAGGGAGGAATGCCGTGTCCGAAAACAATCTCAACACACTCCTCTTCGGGATCTATCCCTATGTGTGCCTGATAGTGCTGCTGCTCGGCAGCCTGATCCGCTTCGACCGGGAGCCCTATACCTGGAAGAGTGATTCTTCGCAGATGCTGCGCTCGGGGCAGTTGCGCCTGGGTTCCAACTTGTTCCATTACGGCGTAATTGTCGTCATCCTCGGCCACTTCGTCGGCTTTCTCGCGCCGCACTGGTTGGTTTCGCCCTTTCTCACCCCGACCATGCACCAGTTGCTTGCCATGGTCGTCGGCGGTATCGCCGGGCTCATCGCCATAATCGGTCTCTCGATACTCATCTATCGCCGCCTGGCGGATCCCCGCATCAGGCTCAATAGCCGCAAATGGGACATCGCCGTGGCCGTCATGCTCTGGCTCCAGCTTGCACTTGGGCTGCTTACCGTACCACTTTCGGCCTTTCACATGGACGGCGTGCTGTTTGAGATATTGACCAGCTACGTGAAGGGCATCGTCACGCTCGACATGAATGCGTCTTCCTACATGCTCGGCGTGCCGCTTACCTACAAGCTGCATGTCCTGCTGGGCTTCACCCTGTTCTTGATCTCGCCCTTCACGCGCATGATTCATATCTGGAGCGGCGTGGGCGTACTTGCCTACCTGTTTAGGCCCTATCAGATCGTGCGAACGCCGCAGACGCGCGCCAAGGAGCCGATCCGTCCATGACCGCTTACGTGAATGGCGTTCCGATTGCGGATGATGGGGAAGGCGCGAAATTCGCGACTGTACATGAATTGCTGCGTCAACGGGCAATCGAGAGTGGTTTCTTGGACCCTGGTGTCATCAACGATGCGGATGTGGAAGTGGCAATCGAAAAGTTGCTGGCGCATGAGGTGCAGGTTCCGACGCCGGGCGAAGAAGAATGCCGACGCTATTATGAGGCGCACCGAGAAGAATTCCGCTCGGGCGACCTGGTTCACGCCCGCCACATCCTGTTCCAGGTCACGCCTTCGGTGAACATCGCCGTCATCCGCGGCCGCGCCGAAGAGGCGCTCAACGAACTTCTGGCCGAACCGGAGCGCTTTGCCGAGATGGCGCGTGAGCTTTCCAACTGTCCGTCAGGCGTGCAAGGGGGCAATCTCGGCCAGATCGGCCGCGGCGACATGGTTCCGGAATTCGAAGATGCGCTGTTCCGAATCGATGCGCTCGGCATTCTCCGGCATCTGGTGAAAACCCGTTTCGGCTTTCACATCGTTTCGGTGGACCGAAACATTCCGGGCGTGGATCTTCCCTTCGAAGAAGTGCGTGAGCAAATCGGCGAAACACTTTGCGCGGGGGTCGAAGAGCACGCGCTGCGCCAGTATGTCGCCATCCTGGCGGGGCACGCAGAGCTGCAGGGAGTTGAGCTTGACGTCGCTGACACGCCATTGGTGCAATAGGGGACTCGATGTTTCTCTGATGATCAGCCCTGCTCGCCCGCGAGCGCCATGATCGTCGTCCGCGAAGCGTGACCACTTTGTAGGCTGCGCCACTCCCGGATATCGGGCCGCTCGGTTCATCGAGTGAACCAGATTGTGGTGCTTGAGGAACGAGGCCCAGTCCATGCTGGCGAACTGCGAGCCCTGGTCCGAGTGGATCAGCACCTTTTCTGTTTGCGTCAATTTGGCCTGACGGAGTGGTGCTCGGCCGCCTCGCAGGGCGGCCGAGCGACAGTCAATGCGATCGGTTTATCGTGGGAAACAGCAGAAACGTCGCAGTGCAGTTCTGGTGGCACGAGGCCCTAAACTGTTGGGCTCTGCTCACGGCGCTGGTTTGACGAGTTTGGGCACGTCGTCACGCTGGCCCCATTCATGCCAGGAACCGTCGTAGAGCCGCCACCCAGAATTCCCAAGCTGCTCGACCATGAAGCCGAGGATGCATGCGGTTACGCCGGAACCGCAAGTCGTGATGACATTGCCAGAAATGTCTGCCTTGGCTTCCTCAAAGACCTGGCGCGCCTGCTCAGGCGTCACGAACGCGAAGTTCCTCTGCGCATCGAAGAAGCGGGCCCAGGGCGTGTTGATCGCCCCGGGCATGTAGCCCGAGGCCACACCGGGATAGCCGGAGCCTTCAAGGCCATCGAAGCGTGCCGCCGTCCGCGCGTCGACGATCGTCGTGGCGCCATTGTCGATGGCAGTGCGCACGTCATCAAGGGTTGCGACCCGGCCGGGAACCAAGCGAGCCGTGAACGAATGGGCTTCGGCCGGCCGGCCTTCGCCGGTTTCGACCGGCCGGGCTTCGGCCTTCCATTTCCGCCAGCCGCCGTCGAGGATGCGGACACGATCGTGCCCGAACGTGCGGAACATCCACCAGAGACGGCAGGACACATAGCCGGCATCGTAGATGATGACGTCCGTGTCGTTGTCGATTCCGAGAAGACCGACCTTTGCCGCGAACAGGTCTTCGGCAGGCAGCATGTTCACATAGGGAGAGTCGGGGTCCGATATAACGCCGAGGTCGATGAAACGGGCGCCGGGAATGTGACCGGCAATGAAGTCATCCTTGGCATGCTTGCCCGCTTCCGGCAGATACCAGGAGCAATCGAGGACGACGAGATTATCGGGCCTGTTTTCGAGGAGAGCGGAAAGCTCTTCGGTTTGGATGAGCCAGTTGGTCATTGGGGGCTTTCGTGCGTAGTGCTCTTAGGATGAGGTGGTCAGGGATAGACGGCAGGTCGTCCCTGCTTTTCGACCCAGGAGTCTCCGGAAAGCACGCCGCCGTCGACGACTACGCTTCGGCCGGTGATGTAACGTGAAGCGGGTGCCACGAGGCTGAGCGACGTAGTGATCAGGTCTTCCGGCACGGCGAGATGTCCGGCGGGGATGTAGTCGGCAAACCAGCGGCTACGGTACTCGTCGTCCCAGAGCGGACGCGTGAATTCGGTTTGCACGAAACCGGGTTCGATGGCGTTGACCTGGATGTTGTCTTCCGCCCATTCATGAGCCATCGAGCGCGTGAGCGATGTGACGGCGGCCTTGGTCGCCGCATAGACCGAGATCGTGTCGAAGGAGATGTTCGCCGAGAGCGAGCTGAAATGCAGGATCTTGCCGCCGCCCTGCGCCTTCATGATGGGCTGTACCGCGCGGGACAAGAAGTAGACGCTTCGGAAATTCACCGATGTGATGATGTCGAAATCATCCTGGGTAACCTCAACGATCGGCTTGCGACGATTGGTGCCCTGCAGATTGACGAGAATGTCGATCCGTCCCGTCACCTGCCGCGCCTTCTCGACAAGACCCTCGCAGGCGGCAGCCGAGTCGAGGTCCGCCTGAAGACCGTGGAAGCGCAACTTCTCGCTCTCGAAACGAGCTTGCAGAGCGGCAAGGCGCTCCGTCGACAGATCGTGAACGATGACGTCCGCACCGGCCTTGGCGAAGGCTTCGGAAATCGCTGAGCCAATGGCACCGGCGCCTCCCGCGATCAGGGCCGTCTTGCCTTCGAGCGAGAAGAGGGACGAAAGATATTGGGACATTGTATTCCTTTCACGGGCCTTAGCAGACCAATTTCGTCGCCAATCGAAAAGCGAGTCGGCGGTAAGCTGCTGATATCTATGGCAAATGCCAAGTGCGGAAATTACACTTTCTCGACCAAATTAGTAGATAAATTTTGCTAATGGTGTGTGTGCCAATCAAATTTATTTTCTGCTTTACCGCTAGATTTTGGAGAATTCGGCTTTGGATTGTGCAGGCTGTCCCGCTAGCTTCGAGACATCAAAACAAGGAAGTCCTGCACATGTTTCGTAAGTCAATTTTGACCGTCTTCTCCGGCCTTGCTCTGTTCGCCTCCAGCGTTTCTGCGCTTCATGCCGAACCGAAAGGCAAGGATGCGGAAGTCACGGTATTCGTATCGCCTCTGACCTTCGCCTTTACGCATTTTGTGTTCCTGACAGACCAGCTGGAGGATGAGGCGAAGAAGATCGGTGGGGTCACCATCGTTAAGGCTGACGGCCAGCTCTCCGCGCCGAAGCAGATCGCGGATCTGGAATCGGCCATCGTGCAGGGTGTCGACGGCATCATTCTCGCTCCGGTCGAGGCTGACGCGTTGGCGCCCGTCGTCAAGGAAGCGATTGCCGCCGGCATTCCGGTCATTACGGTCGACCGTCCGGTCAATGGCGTTCCGGAAGTTCTAGCCAATGTTGCCGCAGACAACTTCAAGGGCGCGGAATCGCAGGGCGAAGCGGTCGTGAAGGATTTTCCGAACGGCGCGAAGATCGTGAACCTCCAGGGTATTCCGGGTGACAAGACCGCCAATGACCGTAGCGGTGGCGTTCACAAGGTGCTTGATGCCGCCGGTGGCAAGTACACGTTCGTCTCCGAGCAGGCGGCCAACTTCTCGCGTGACAAGGGGCTTGCCGTCACCGAGAACATCCTGACCGGGCTCTCCGAGGTTCCGGACGTCATCGTTGCCGGCAACGACGACATGGCGCTGGGCGCTGCGCAGGCTGTGGAAGCCCGTGGCCTGAAGGGCAAGATCAAGATCTATGGCTACGACGGTTCGGAAGATGCTCTGAAGGCCGTGAAGGAAGGCAACCTTGCAGGCACGGTCGACCAGTTCCCCGGACAGCAGGGGCGCGTTGCCATCCGCACGATCGTGGACTACATCCGCGAGGGCAAGAAGCCGGAAAGCGACAATCTCCTGGTCGCTCCTGTCGCCATCACGCCGGCAAACCTCGAACAGGCCGAGCGCGTGGGGCTCATCAACTGATGACGATCCATTCACGTCCCAATCCCGTGGACGTCGAGAAGTCGGGGCGCGCCGAGCGCCCCGTACCTTTTGTGGCTGCGGTCAATCTCGTCAAAAGCTTCTTCGGGGTCACGGTCCTCGACGGCGTGTCGTTGCGTCTGGCGCAGGGCGAAGTGCGCGCGCTGCTCGGTGAAAACGGCGCCGGAAAGTCGACCGTCATCAATCTCTTGTCGGGTGTTTTTCCGACGGATTCTGGCGTCATCGAGATCGATGGCGCACCTGTGGCATTCGACGGGCCGCGAGCCGCCGACAAGGCTGGGATCAGCGTGATCCGGCAGGAACTGTCTCTGTTTCCCGACCTGTCCGTCGCCGAGGCGATCTTTGCCGGACACCTGCCGGTCACGGGACTTGGGCTGGTGGACTGGAAGCGTGTCCGGCGGGAGGCGCGTGACGCGCTCGCGCAGCTCGGCATACCGTCGCTCGATGTTCGCCGCCCCGTTTCCACCCTATCCATTGCCCACCAGCAGATGGTCGAAATTGCGCGTGCGCTGACCCGGAAATCGCGTTTGGTCATCATGGACGAGCCAACGGCGTCGCTGTCTCCGGAAGAGGTCGGCCACCTTGGGGAGATCATTCAGCGCCTTGCTGGAGAAGGTGTCGCGATCCTCTATGTCAGCCACCGGCTCGATGAAATCAGGGCCTTCTGCCACAGCTACACCGTGCTGCGGGATGGCAAGATGGTCGAGGATGGAGAAGTCGCTGCTGTCAGCAACGCTCAGCTGATCCGGGCGATGGCCGGCCGCGACGTGGAGATCGGCAGGCGCAGACAGGACGCTGCCCCGGGCGATGTCGTTCTTGAGGTGCGCCATCTGGCGGCGCGGGCGTCAGGGCGCGCTCCGGCTCGCGTTACGGATGTCAGTTTCGACGTTCGCGCAGGCGAGATCGTCGGTCTTGCGGGTATCGTCGGCGCCGGACGGTCCGAGACGGCCAGCATGATCTTCGGAGTTGAGCCGATCGGTGCGGGCGAAATCCGTCTGGACGGTCAACGTTTCTCGCCGTCGTCCACGGCGGAAGCTATCCGCGCGGGAATTGGCCTCGTACCGGAGGATCGCAAAGGACTTGCCATCCTGCCGCAGCGCGCCGTAGTGGAGAATTTCGCCCTCGCTGGCGCCGTTCCGCCGCGCTACCGCTGGCTTAATGACCGGGCGGTGGAAAAGGGCCTCTTTCACCGTTTCGTGCAGCGGCTTGGCGTCCGTGCAAGCTCTTTCGATGCACCAATCGCGACGCTGTCAGGCGGAAATCAGCAGAAGGTTATACTGTCCCGGTGGATCGCGCGCCAGCCAAAGATCCTGATTGTCGACGAGCCGACGCGTGGCATCGATATCGGGGCCAAGGAAGACGTTCATACCCTCCTACGCGATATCGCGGGCCAGGGTGTGGCCGTCCTCGTCATTTCGTCGGACTTGCCGGAACTGATGGCGCTGTCTGACCGGATCGTCGTGTTGCGCGAAGGCAGATCCGTCTTCGAGACGGTTGGCGGATCGGCTTCGGCAGAAGAGCTGATGACAAAAATGACCCGGCACGGCTGAGTAATCTCCAAGGAAATAATGATGTCCAGCATCTCGCTAACCACAACGCGGCGCGCGCAGACCTTTGCCATTCTAGGCAGGATCGCTCCGCTCATCTTCCTTCTCGCACTGATCGTGCTCTTCGCCGCTCTTCAGCCGCGTTTTCTCACGCCGCTCAATCTCTTCAATATTCTCAGACAGGTCTCGATCTACGGCATCATTGCCGTTGGCATGACCTTCGTCATCCTCGCTCGCGGTATCGACCTGTCGGTTGGTTCAATCGTTGCGATGTCCGGTCTCGCGGCGGCTGTGGTCGCCAAGGGTGGCATCGAGGGACGGTTCCTGCTGAGCGCTGACGGAACAGGCTACGCCTGGCCACTGGCCGCCATCGTCGCCATTGCAGCGGGTACGTTGGCAGGATACCTGCAAGGTCTTGCCGTTGCGCGCCTTTCTGTCCCGGCCTTCGTTGTCACCCTCGGGGGGATGACGGTGTTCCGCGGTATTGCGCTCACCATTGGCAATGGGGGCCCGATTTCAGGCTTTGACGAAGCCTTCGGCTGGTGGGGGCGCGGCATGATCGGGCCGGTCCCGGTTCCCGTCATCATCTTTCTCGTCGTGGCGCTGCTTGCGCATTTCGTGCTGACCCAGACGCGCTTCGGGCGCTCGGTTTATGCCGTGGGGTCCAATCCGGACGCCGCGCGACTATCCGGGATCAATACGAGCCGTGTGACAACGGCCGTCTATGCCGTGATCGGGTTCTGCTCGGGGCTCGGCGGTTTCGTACTCGCGTCGCGGCTGAATTCCGCAGAAGCGGTGGCAGGGTCTGGATATGAGCTGACGGCGATCGCCGCAGTGGTGATCGGCGGAACGAGCCTGCAGGGCGGCACCGGTTCCATCGTCGGCACGGTCATCGGCGCCTTGCTGACCGGTGTTCTTCTCAATGGTCTGGTGATCCTCAATGTCTCCCCTTACGTGCAGCAGATCCTGGTTGGCCTGATCATCGTCGCCGCGGTCGCTTTCGACAGTTTCGTGAAAAGGCAGTCCCGATGAAACCCTCTCTTATCCTGACCGGCACGACCATCGAGGAACCGGAAAAGCTGGTTCTCACGGCAGGCCCGCTCGAAGTGACATTCGACGCGGGAGCTCTGCGCTGGATACGCTGGAACGGCGTGGAAATTCTGCGCGGCATCAGTTTCCTGGTGCGCACACCAGGCTGGGGGACGCCTGCGCCGACCATCACGAACCTGCAGATCGACGAGCAGGCGGCCGTTTTCCACGTGCGTTACGAAGCCTACTTCGGTGAGATCAGCAAAGGTGTGCTCGCAAAAATTGCTTTCGAGGCACGAAGCGAAGGCCATCTTGAGGCGACCGCCGACATCCGAGCGGACGTCCCCTTTAACACCAACCGGACCGGCTTCGTCATCCTGCATCCTCTGGACGGCTTCGCCGGCACGGAGGTGGAGGTCGAGCATGCATCCGGACAGTCTCGAAAACTGGCCATCCCGCTTCAGATCAGCCCCGGCCAGCCGGTCATGGACATCCGGGCGATAGCGCACAGGCCACATGCAGGGCTTCGTGTTTCCACGCGCTTCGCGGGAGACATTTTCGAGATGGAAGATCACCGCAACTGGTCCGATGCTTCGTTCAAGACCTATAGCCGCCCTATCGGCTTGCCCTATCCCTATCTGCTCCAGGCCGGAGTGACGGTCCATCAGGCGGTCACCGTCGCGATTGCCGACGATGGTCCCAGCGCGACCGTGAATGCCCCCGTTTCCGTGCCGACCCTCGAAGATCAGACGGTACCTGAATATACGCTCCCGCTCGACAATCTGGACGATGCTCGGGACGCGCTTCGATTTGCCGATGCGCTGGCCGACCTGAAGCCGCCCCGCCTCCTGCTGCGCTACGATACCGCGCGGGGTGATACGCTCGCAGCGGTTGCCGACCTGGCCGAACTGCTGCTGCGGATCGGCTCTTCGCTCGATGTGCAGGTCATTCTTGGCGGCGACGATCCTGCCGCAGCCGCTGCCGAGTTGCAGAGGCTAGCACGAGCTTTCAAGGATGCGGGGATTGTGGTCTCCCACATCGAGGCCTATGCGAAAGTCGACGAGCAGTCCTTTCAGCCGGGAGAGGCACGCCCGCCGCACCTTTCGGAAGAGCAGCTTGAATCAGCTCTCGCCGAAGCATTTCCGGAAAGCAGGGGTGGCGGGGGCACCCCCGCCTTCTTCACCGAGTTCAACCGCAAACGCCCAGACCCGGCACGGGCCGAGTATCTCTCCTTTGCGACAACTCCGGTCGTGCATGCCGCGGACGATGCGTCCGTTGTCGAGACGCTGCAGGCACTGCCGCATATCCTTTACTCCGCCAGCCGCCTGTCTGATGGCATGCCGCTTTCCATCGGACCGGTCGGCATCGGTGCGAGGCTGAACCCTTACGGTCCCGCGCCGGTCGATAATCTGCCGGACGGGCGTGTCGGCATGGCAAGGAAGGATCCGCGCCAGCGCGGCCTTTTTGCTGCCGCCTGGCACGTGGGCTACCTGGCGCAAATCAGCCCCTGGGGCATCGAGCGCTTCGCCTTCGGTGCACCGACAGGTCCGTTCGGGCTCGTTTCGTCGCGCCAAGATTATGGGCGTGATGTCTGGGACGATTGGCCTGATGGCACGGTTTATCCGCTCTATCACGTGGCGCGCTGGCTTTCGGAAGCCGCTGGGGGCCGGGTGGTGTCAGCCGGTGTCGACGGCCATCTGGCGCATTTGACGTGGGAAAAAAGTGGCGGGAGGAAAACTCTGCTCACCAATCTTTCGGCAAAGCCAGTCACCGTCGATCTTGGCGACGGATCGATCATCACGGGCAGTCTGCTGGACGAGGAGAGTTTTGAAGCGGCGACCCTGGACCGTGAAGCCTTCTACGCGTCGCAGGCGCTCGAAGGGTCGGTACGCATCGGTGGCTACGGCGTCCTTCATCTGGAGCATGGAGATGATCAATGACGGAACCTCTCAAGGGACTGCTCATCGGCTGCGGTTTTTTTGCTCGCAACCAGCTTCATGCCTGGGCCGAAACGGACGGTGCTGAAATCCTCGCCGTCTGTGATCGCGATGCGCAGCGGTCGCGAGGTTACGCGGTCGAATTTGCCATTCCCGCCTGGCACGATACGGCGGACGTCTTGTCGTCTGGTGCCTTTGACTTCGTTGACATCTGCACCACGATGGAAACGCACGAGGAACTGGTCGCACTCGCAGTCAAACATCGCGTGCCCGTCATCGTTCAGAAGCCCTTCGCGCCTGATATCGATACGTGTCGCCGCATCGTTGCCAATGCGAAGGATGCCAGCGTGCCGGTGATGGTGCATGAGAATTTCCGGTTTCAAAAGATCTTCCGGCGTATTCGCGAAATTCTCGATAGTGGGGAGATCGGCGACCTGACCTTTGGTCGCCTTTCTTGGCGCAACGCAATCGATGTCTATTCGAACCAGCCGTATCTTCTGAAAACCAGGCGCTTCATGATCATGGATGTGGGCATCCACATGCTGGATCTTGTACGCTTCCTGTTTGGCGATGCGGGTGACGTCTCGTGCTTCACTCAATCGGTCAAGGAAGGGCTCGCCGGGGAGGATGCGGCAACGATCCTTCTGCGCCACGACAATCAGGCGACCTCGATCGTCGACATCAGCTACGCCGCCCATCGTTTTCCCAATCCCTTTCCGCAGACGCTTGGCGAGATCGAGGGCCGGCACGGCACGATCCAGATCCTCGAAGGCGAGGCCCTGCTGGTCCATTCGGGCGGCCGGCAGCGACGCGAAACGATTGAGGACGATGGTCGTGGCTGGACGTCCGTGCCGTGGACGCAGATCCAGGACAGTGTACCTCGCACGCAGCAACACTTTATCGACAGCCTTCGCAGCGGTGGTGATTTCGAGACCTCCGCCGAAGACAGCCTGAAAACTTATGCCTTGGCGGAAGCGGCCTATCGGTCGGCGGAAACGGGACGCGTCATCGACGCCAGAACTCTCTAGGACACTGATCATGCAACTCGATACATTCCGGCGTGTTGGCCAGACCGACCTTCATGTTCCAGTTCTGGGGCTCGGGACCTGCCCGCTCGGCGGCGTCTACGAAGTGGTCGATGAGGCGACCGCCAGGGTAACCTTCGAGGCGGCCTGGAATTCCGGCTTGCGCCTCTACGACACCGCCCCCTGGTATGGTCTCGGGCAGGCTGAACATCGGACGGGTCGCTCGCTCTATGCGAAGGATCGTGACACCTACGTTCTCACAACCAAGGTCGGGCGTGTATTGAAGGCGCAGCGCGACAGCGCATCCTTCAAACCCGTGAACTGGGCTGGAGCGCTACCTTTCGAGCACCAGCACGTCTTCACCTACGACGCCATCATGCGCTCCTATGAGGACAGTCTGCAGCGTCTCGGCATAAACCGGGTGGATGCGCTCTACATCCATGACCTCGACAGAGGCTATTTCCCCAGCGAAGAGGAGCTGAATGCCGGCCTCCGCGACCTCGAAAACGGCGGTTATCGGGCGCTGGAGGAGTTGAAGCGGAGCGGCGAGATCAAGGCCATCGGCGCCGGTATCAACGAACGAGGCATGATCGATCGGTTCCTTGATCGCTTCGATCTTGACGTATTTCTCGTCGCCTCCCGCTACACGCTGCTGGAGCATGACATCTATTTCGACGAGGTCGCCCGCGCCGCCAAGCGGGGCGCGAGCCTCGTTGTCGGCGGCGTATTCAGTTCCGGTATCCTGGCGACGGGAGCGGTCGAAGGCGCGAAGTACGAATACGGCGCGGCCGCGCCTTCGATTATAGAGCGCGTCAGGAAGCTGACGGATGTCGCCCGGTCACATGATGTTGCTCTCCCGGCCGCGGCGCTTCAGTTTCCCCTGGCGGCGTCTGTGGTCTCATCTGTCATCTTCGGAGCGGTAAAGCCCGCGGAGATCGAAGCCAATGCGGAGCATTTCGCGGCCACCATCCCGGCCGCTTTCTGGTCCGATCTCCGCTCGGAAGGCTTGGTCCATCCCGAAATCCCGCTGACGGCCGGAGCATGAGAAAGGAACCGGTTCTGAAGGCGGGGCGCTGGACCGGCGCCCTTGTCGTCGTTTTCGCGGCATGGGCGGCCGGTGAGGCGCTTGCAACGGGCTTGCATCTGCCGGTGCCTGCGGCCCTGATTGGGCTGGCCTTGCTTTTCCTTGGCTTTTACCTGGCGCCTCGGCTGGTGGGGGTCATCGAACCTGCCGCACAGACGCTGCTGCGCCAGTTTCCCCTGTTCCTGTATCCATTGGGCGCCGGCTTCCTTGCCCTCGGCGGGCTCTCCGCAGTTGATCTTTTGAAAATTCTCATGGTCGTTTTTGTGTCACTTGTCCTTTCGCTGATCGTTGGCGTCCAGGTCTTCCGTCTGTTCAAGAACAAGCATGGATGACGTCATTCTCACAGCCCTTTGGCTGGCCTCGACGATACTGATTTGGCTGGTCAGCCGACGTTTGACGGAGACACTCCCGATTTCGTCGCTGCGCAACCCGCTGTTCTTCGGCATCGTCGTTCTCTGTATTCTTCTGCCATCCGTCGGCGTGGCGCCGGACGACTATCTGGCGCGTGTTCGGCCGATGACATTTCTGGTTGGCCCGGCAACTGTGGCGCTCGCTCTGCCGCTCTGGCAGCAAAGAATGCTCATCCGTGCCAACGCACGGGCCATGCTTGTATCGACGCTTGCATCAACCGTTACAGGCATTCTCACCGCGGTCGTGCTCGGTTGGGTACTTGGTCTTGGTCAGCCATACCTGGCGAGCATGGGACCGAAGATGACGACGCTTGCGGTCGCGCTGCCTTTGTCGCGCCTGACTGGCGGATGGGACAATCTTGCCATGCTCTGCGTCATGTGCAACGGCGTCGGCGGCTCCTTCATTTCGAGCGGGTTATGGAAACTTACCCCCGAGAGCGGGCCCGAGGAGCGGGCATTCTCCCTCGGCCTGTCCTCGCATGCCATGGGAATTGCCAGGACGCTGGCCATATCGCCAGATCATGTCTCGCTTGCCAGTTGCGGAATGTTGCTGAGCGCTCTCATGACCGCAGTCCTCTATGGCCTGGCCTTGGCGATCATGATCTAACTCTGACCATGGGGCCGGCCCGGAGCACTTTCGACGGTATCCATATCCGTTTCACCATTTGCGGGGCGTCCAAGCCTCGGTGGAGTCAGGCCCCCGCAACCAAATCAAAGCACAAATGCAAGACACAAGGCCTCCCGCAAGGCAGGCTTTTGGCGTTTTAGGATGTGCCCGCCCGGAAACCGCGGACATGGCTCGTCGCGCCTGTTCAACACATGCGATCATCGAACCCGGTCAGGATTGCGGTGCCGGCTCGCTATACGGTTCTCGCCGAGCGAGGGATAACCTCGACCTGGACCTGGTGCGGTTCGTCGAAACGTAACGGTTGAAACAGGATCCTCCTGGTGGATCGGGTGCAGTTGTAGGCTTGTGAATAGATCGGCGGGCAGACCGCATTGTCCTCCTCGACGATTTCTGGGGGAGCACCGGAACGCGACAGCAGCCGCAGGATAGCTTCGCCATTTTTGGAGAGAAGTGCGCCGTTGCGGCACGGCGATACTGTCAGGTCCGGGTGGATCAGGAAGCCGATCAGCGCCTGATGCCGGAAACCGGGGCCGATCTTGCCACCGTTGCGTGGCTCGAGCAGCAGATCGTCGACCATGAAACCGCCGTCGACGCGGCGACAGCTACGCTGGTGCACCACGCCGAAACGCTGTCGATAACCGTCATGCCGGGCGACGATCCGCCAGCTGCCGCCGTCCGCGAGCGAAATCAGTTGTGTTTGCGCCTTGTGCCGCCAGTTGAAGTCGCCGGCCGTGAGGCTCTGGCTTTCGCCATCGATCGACAGGGTGTTGTGCGCCAGCGACGAGCGCAGCCATTCGCGCCAGCCCGCACTGGCGTTGTAGCGATAGGTTCCGGCATCGACGAAAACCGGCTGGTCATCGATATGCAGCCACAGCGCGAGCGCGTCGGCGTGCCCGTGCGCCGCCAGCGCGCCAAATCCGACCGGTCCGTGGTCCATCGTCAACACGATGTTGCGGTCACGGATCTTTTCGCGCACGACGGTGTAACCGCCCGATGGAAACGCCACTACCCCGGACGGAGACGGGGCTGGCACTGATGGAGGGGTGAACAGCAGGTTGCGCAACTCGGCCGGGATGACCGGCGGTGAAAGGTCCGGACGACTGAGAACGCCGGCTGCCGCGGCCACGATCGACGCGACATAGAGGTCCTCGCGTTGCGGAGCGGTGACGATGACCCGGCCTTCGTCGTCGTCGCCGATGCGCGGCGGCCGTCCGCCCGCATCCAGCAGCACCTTGAGATGGGAAGCGGCGCGAGCGAGGATATCGGCATTTGCCTTCGTGACCTCATTCTCTTGCGTCCGCTCGATCACGATCCCGAGAAGCAACATTTCCAGGGTGAACGCTGCATAGGTCGGCGATTGTTCTACGCCCGTGCCATCGTCGTGGAACTGGCTGTGGACGGCCTCTGCCAGGATCGCGCGTGCGCGTCGCCCATATCGGCGTGGCAGGTCGGGCATCAGTTCCGACGCGACGAGCAGGCCCAGTCCTTCGGCAACGAGGTGGTTGTTGGCGGAGGAATGAAGCGATGGAAAACGATCGAGCCAATAGGCGTGGGCGGCGATGAAACTGCGCAAGGCGCGGCGATGGCGGTGACCGGGCGCGGCAGCATCGAGCGCGGTGACGACGAAAGCCGCCGAGATCAGACGCAATGCCAGTTCGATGCCGGAGAGCCAGTTCAGGCCGCAAAATGGCGGGTTGGCAGCCATCCAGTCGATCAGGGTCCCGGCCGCCTCCAGTGCCGCGGAGGCGTCGCCGTCACGGATCGCGCGAGCGCAAGGAGTGTGCAGATGCTGGAGGCGGTTCAGTTCGAGAACAAACTTGACGTCGGACTTGTCCGTTACCTGGCGCCATCGCACATCGAAGCAGAAGGTTTCGGCTCCCGGCCACATGGTGCCGGTGACGGGATCGCGATGCCAGAGGCCTTCGCACAGGTCGCCGTGGACGGCGACCGGCCAGGTGTTGCCCAGGAATTCGGGGGGCTGGGCTCGTGAAGATGCTGCCTCCTCAAGTCCCTCGGGCCAGGAGGTTGCGACAAGCGCTTTCAGCGCCGGCAGCGATGACAGCGGCCCGTCGCCGAGATCGAACTGCTGCCACCCCCGTCGGTCGCGGCGCGACAGGCTTCGCCGGCACTGCTCGAACAGGCGGTGGACCAGTTCGCGCGGCGTCATTGCGGCGGCACGGCGCAGATACCAGGTGAATGTTCCGCCGGGTGGCGCGGCGACCTGCGGCGCCTGCTTCAAAGTGTCGAAGCGAACTGAGGTGCCCGGGTGATCTGCGGAAGATCCCGCCTCTGCGCGAAGGACCACAGGATCCAGCCCAGGTGATAGCTTCGACATTCGAGCCTCAGGGTGAGATTTCGGGGATCGGCAAGGGTAGCACTTCGGCCGGTCAGCGCCGCAAAGCTGCCGCGCAAGAGCCGCGGAAGCTTGCTGTCGGCCTCGCCACGGCGCAATTGCGAGCGCACGATCATGCCCAGCTCCGGCCGGAGCATGTCTTCGCCAAGCTGGTTGTCGCCGAAAATCCAGCCGAAACCTCGGCGCAGGGCGTCCGATGCGCCGGGAACCGAATGGCGCTCGGCAAGTTCGAGGAAGGCCGGTGCCATGCCGTCCTGATGTACGGAATAGACCTCGTAGAAATCCACGATCCGTCCGGATGGCACATGGTAGAACCACGGCCACTCGCCCTGGGGACCCTGCAGGGAAATCAGCTTCTCGACGCAGGCATTGGCGAGCGCCAGCGCACGCTTGTCGCCGGAATAGTCGAAGTAGACGTAGCAGGCTATCGTGAGGTAGGTCTGGGTGGCGAAGGTCGCGAAGCGCCGCCGGAACGGCCCTCCGCCTTCGAAGAACAGGCCGGATTTACAGCTGTGCCGCTCGAGCAGCCGTTCGAACAGCGGTGCGAGCAGATCGCGCCAGCGTTCCTCCCCGGCGGCCACCTGCGCGGTCAGCCCGGTCAGGATCATACCTAGATCCTGAGCCCGGAAACTGCGCCAGTTGGAGCGGTTGCGCAGGAAGGTAGCGAAAGCGTCGCTGATCTCGTCGGACAATTTCCTGTCCATCGCAGCGGAGGTCCACAGGGCCATGCCATAGGCGTATTTCTTGACGTTCAGCTTCAGGAGATGGCTGGTGCAGTCATCGAAGATAGCGTCGAGATCGTAGCCGAGGGAGCCGGCATTGGGCACCCGTGACAGGCCGAGAAGCACGTTGAGCGAGTAGAATACGTCGCTCTCCGGCACCGACTGGTTTGGCACCATCCGCCCGTCGAGGTGATAGATGTGCGACCAGCGCTGCTGTTGCGGCATCCAGCAATTGCGCAGCCCTTTCAGCACAAAGCCGATGAGCGGGTCATATACCTCGCCGAGCGGCGCCTCGTTGGCGTTGCTCCCGGCCGGGACCTGGCCGAAATCCGTTATTGACCCCATCAGCTTGCCCTCACTCGATTGTCGGTGGTCCATTTGCGGCGTGGAAAGCCCCAGCGCGGCCGGTGATAGATGGTCAGGCCCTGCTTCAGCCAGGTATGCATCAGCTCGAGCAGCGTGGCGGCATTCATCAGGTGAGACTGCGCATCGCCGACGGCTCCGATCTGGATGGCGCCGCACTGGCGCAGGCGGGCAAGGATCTCCGCCTCCTTCGGTTTGAAGTTGTCCACCCGCCAGGGGCTGAGGGCCGGATCATTGATCAATGTGCGGATGCGCCTGCTCGTGCCGTCCTCGAAGCGGACCAGCTTTTCGAATGGCTTCGGGCAATAGACGTCGAAGGGGAAGTCCGCGACCGTGTCCTCGATGACGTGATAGGAGGTGACCTTTCCGATACCGGAACCGAGGCACAGGATGCTGCCGCCCATCTGTGCATGGCGCCAGAAGGGCGAGTGTGGGCCGGCGGGGGTCTCGCCTTGATGATGATGGGCGGTGTAGTCGTGCGCACGCGGGCCGATTGCAACCACGCTGTGGGTCGGGTGGGCCGAGCGTCGGGCGTGGGGGAGCGTGCGGATGTACTCGCTGATCGCGCCCATGCGGGAACGGCTGTAGCGGACATCGAACGGCTCAGGCGTGATCATCCACTCATACATGGTGGACGACATCGGATAAGCGGGGGCGAGGATGGTCGCGTCCTCGCCGACCACGTCACGGATGGCGCCGACGACCGTCCCCGGTCCACCTTCCACCTTGCCAAGCGCGCTGAACGCGGCATGGACGAGCACGTCCTGGCCATGTTCGAGACCGAGTGCGGCGAGATCGGCCGAAAGCCGCTCGCGGCTGTGCGGAACGTGCCCGCCCGCTTGGCCCTTCTTGCGG
The DNA here is from genome assembly GCA_023399465.1 of Pseudomonadota bacterium. Lineage (GTDB taxonomy): Bacteria > Pseudomonadota > Alphaproteobacteria > Rhizobiales > Rhizobiaceae > Ferirhizobium. The sequence goes on along the minus strand of JAEWPB010000125.1, from coordinate 60,771 downwards.
CCGGCGCGTATCCTGATCCGGTTAAGATCGCGCAGGCGCTCCATCGCCGGGCCAGGCAGCACCCGTTTGACGAAGACGCTTGCATAGGTCCTGATTTCTTCGGCGAGGAGGGACGTCGTCATGCCCACCCCTCAGTTCTGCAGCAATCGGCCGAAACCCGATTTGGCGATCGGCAGCGTGACTTCGACAACGTCGCCGGGCATCAGCGGCATGTCCTGGTCCGCGCTCAGCCGCTCCGGGCCGGCCTTGTCGTTGCGGATTACCGTCACCACTGGCGGTTCTGCCGTTTCTTCGCGCAGTGCGGCGTTGTTTACACCGGCATGACGAAGTTTTTCGGTGACGGCCGCGACCTGCTCCTTGATGGTCGTCACACGCACGACCGCCTGCTGCAGTTCGTCGAGAAGCTCTCTCCGGCGCGTGTCGTCCTCCACCTGCTGCCGACGAAGCAGGGCTGCCTCATCCCTGCCGAACTGGGCAATCTGCACGGTCGCCTGGAGAAAGCGCGTAGAGGACATGAGCAGGTCACGACGGGATTCGGCAACGCGCGTGGAGGTGGTGAGGCCGCGCGACTCCATATTCTTATGGCGTTGCAACTCCGCATTGTCGGCTTCAAGGCCTTCGCGTTCCTTCTGCTGCTGCTCCTTGATCGTTGAGAGCTGGGCGCGCGTGTTCTGAAGCTCACTGCTCACGAACGCCTGCTCCTTGAGGCGGGTGGCATGGTTGACGTTGAACAGCTCGGTCTCCAGTCGCGCCAGTTCATCGATCGTCTCTTGCGTCAGAGGCGTTCCTTCGACTGCGAAGGGTGGAGGTTTGTCCGCACCGGAGATTTCGCTTCGGATACGGGCAATCCGCATCATTTCATGCGTGAATTCGGTCCACAGGCGGGCGCGCTCGGCGCGAAAGTCCGCAGCATCGAGGAGCAGGTCGATGGACGATCGATCGCCGGCGCCGCCGGCGTTATAGCCACCGGCTAGCGAGATGGCCTGGCGCACGGTCATCCCGGGGCGGTAGTCCTGCTCGCCGGGGCGGACGACGTCGCCGCTCAGATAGACCGGGCGGTATTCAGCAACGGAAACCAGAACGCGCTCCGCATCGATGATGACGAGATACTCCTCGCCTGACGAAGCCGATTGGCGCAGTGTCTTGGAGGCCAGTCGCGCCTGCACCAGCGTTCGGATATCATGGATGTTTCGTCCCGCGACGAGCAGCGGCCCCGCCAGGGGAACGGGGATCGTGCCATCGAGGCCGACCGGCATGGGGTACTGCATTCCGCTCATGCCCATGACGTCGAGCTGCAGCACGTCGCCCGGCATCACCAGATAATCGGTCGCGGCGGCCGGTATCACGGACAATGAAAGGGTGGCAAACAGCGTCGGCAGAGTTGCCGCGAAGGTCCGGCGGGTTCGGGAGGGGCTGCGTTCACACATCGACGGCTCCATGGCTGGAGGCCGGCAGAGCGCCGCGCTCCGCCGAAGAGGGGACGGGGAGATGCTGGATGAGGAAGCGGAGTTTGCCCCTGGCGGTAAGCGGGATGGACTGGACGATCTCGGGAGTGATGGTGATCTCGCCGCGCAGCCGCTCATTCGTCTTGCGGATATAGATATCCAGCATCGCGGGCGACGCGTCCTCGGCGAGTTCCACCCGCATCAACACCTCGCCCGGGTGGTGTTGCTCGTACTGGAATGCAGCGATGGCGCCCACTTCGCTGTCCATCATTGCCGTGAATGCAGCGATGGGTTCGTTCGAGCGTGAGATAAGGTACCGTCGACCTTCGCGGGGCAGAATATCGCTGACGAGGAGGCTGTGGCCGTTGGCGTCGTCAGGGCGTTCGACCAGCGTGGCACGGTCGCCGGTCTCGTAGCGGATGAACGGCATGCCAAGAAACTGCAGGCCGGTCGAAACGATCCGGCCCTCACGACCGGGTTCGGTGACCTGCGCGCCCTCATCGTCAAGCAGTTCCGTCAGGCCGTAGAGAGGGTTCATGGCATAGACCCCTTCACGCGCCGGATCGGGGCTGCCGAAGGCACATTTCTCGCTCAGGCCGTAGAACGGAAGCAGCCCTGCGTTAGGGAAGCCCTGTGTGATCTGGACGCGATGCTCCGGGTAGAGAGGCTCGGAATGCAGCATGATGCCTGCAATTGCGTGTCGCATCGGCAGACCGTTTCTCGCCGCGAAGGCTGCGAATTTTGCGATCGCGTGCGGATAGCCCTGCAGGAACCTGATTTCGCGGCGTGCAATCTCCTGTGCGAAGCGGTGCATGTGGTCCTGGTCCATGCGATGCACCGAACATCGCAGTTGGCGCAGGCCATGCTCGACCTCGAAGGGAAGGCGGGCCTCGGCCGGAAGATGCCAGCCCCTGAACGACGCCCGCCACTCGTCGGGTCCGCACCCCAGTCTCGCCCAGAGGTCCATGATGAAGGCATATTCCCTGGGGCTGCGGTCACGGTCGAGGAAGAATGCAAGCGGGTGGCCCCCGCTGCCCCCAGTGGTGACGCGGTCGAGACGTTCTTGCGGAACGCAGCAGAGGTTGGCTGCCTCGCGCCGCACCGTGTGGTTGTCGAGGACCTGCACCCGCTGCCAGCTTTCCGGCTGGACGATCTCGTCGGCGCGCGGATTTGGCCCGAAGACGGTGGCGAAGGCTTCCTTGTAGAACGGCGAATGCTCCAGAGCCGTCGTTACCACCTGCAGGAGCCGCTTTTGCTGCTCTTTGCGTGCCATCACGGGATCGCGCCGGGCCTGCGCGATCTCGGCGCGGCAGTTGCGGTAGGTGGGGCCGTAGCGCAGTTCCACCGGCACCGCTGCGAGCGCTGCGCCGATATATCGGCGTACGCCCAGCGGCAAAGAGACATATGAACTGCGCGCGATGTCCAGGAAACCCACCTGTCTTGACTCCCGCCGACGACTTCCCTCCGCCGGGCATGAGTGCCGCGACGTTGCGCACAGTAGTAAGGCAGGCGCAGGTTCCTCGTCACTTCCAACCAGAGAGGTAGGGGTATACGCAGTTCGATTGCCTCAGCATCCTTCAGGTGTAACTGCTCTGGAATCCGAAAACATATTGATAATCGTCGTGCCAATATTGGCTTCTAATCAGTATTGTCCTGCTATTTTTGTATCCAGCGCATACGCCTACTGGAACGGTTATTCGATGCAACCACGATGTGCTTCAATAAGAACAAGAATTGATTGATTGAGTACTTCGATAAGCACAGCTTTCAGTATGGATCGGAACGCGGAATGAGATCGATTTTCATTGATGCGCCTATAGATGTCCTGACCAGAGAGGGGACGGTCGCTCGCGTGCTTGATGCGATCGGCCGCCGTGGCAAGGTCACCCATTGCGCACTGAACGTGGCCAAGCTGGTACGGATGCGCTCCAACGCAACGCTCCGTGATGATGTCTGCTCCTCCGACATTGTCGGGATCGACGGGATGGGAATCGTCTGGGGCGCACGCCTTGCCGGCATCCCGGTCCCCGAGCGCGTGTCCGGCATAGATCTGATGCAGGCGTTGCTGTCGGAATGTGCGGCACGCGGTTACCGTCCCTATTTTCTCGGCGCCACGGCTGATGTGGTTCAGCGCGCTGCCGACGTCACGTGCCGGCTTCATCCGATGCTCGAATTCGCCGGCCTGCATGACGGTTACTTCGGTGCGGAGAGCGAGAAGGAGATCGTCGCAGCGATCAACGCCAGCCGGGCCGACTGCCTGTTCGTCGGCATGCCGACACCGCGAAAGGAGCGCTTCCTCGCCGCGCACCGCCAGGCGATCGACGCGCCTTTCGTGATGGGCGTCGGCGGCAGCTTCGATGTCCTGGCGGGCAAGGTCGCCCGGGCGCCAGGATGGGCGCAGCACGCAGGGCTCGAATGGGTGTTCCGTCTGGCGCAGGAACCACGCCGGATGCTCGTTCGCTATCTCTCCACGAATGCCGTGTTCCTGGCGCTGATGCTGCGTGAGCTCGTACGCCACAGGGGTGTATCCTATCGTCACGGGAGCGCATCGTGAGTACTCGTGTCCTTGTGGTGATGGGAACTCGCCCCGAGGCGATCAAGCTGTTCCCGCTTGTCCATCTGCTGCGGGCCCGGCCCGATGTCGATGCCCGTGTCCTAGTGACGGCCCAGCATCGCGACATGCTTGATCAGGTGCTGGCTTTCGCCGACATCGTGCCCGATCACGATCTCGACCTGATGCAGGCGGGACAGTCGCTCGAAGACCTGTCCGCGCGGATCCTGCTTCAGGTCAGCGCCGTCCTGCGCGATACGCGGCCCGACCGGGTCGTGGTGCAGGGAGACACCAGCACCGCGATGATGTCGGCGCTGGCTGCCTTTTACCACCGCATCCCGGTCTCGCATGTCGAGGCAGGACTTCGGAGCGGCGATCTGCTCTCGCCCTGGCCGGAGGAAGCGAACCGCAAGATCATCTCGCAGATCGCCAGCCAGCATTTCGCGCCAACCCAAGGTGCGGCCAGGGCGCTCGCACGGGAAGGGGTAGCGCCCGAGCACATCCTCACCACCGGCAACACCGTCGTCGATGCGCTCCTGATGGCGCGCCACCGGATCGCTGCCGATCCGCGCTGGCGTGGCGGCAGGGCCGCATTCGCCGACATCGCGGGCGGTCGCCGCGTGATCCTGGCGACCTGCCATCGCCGCGAGAACTTCGGCCAGAGCATCGACAATGTCGCCGATGCGCTTGCTGACATCGCGGCCCGGGGCGACGTGCACGTGCTGCTGCCGGTGCACCCCAATCCCAATGTCAGCGCCGTCTTCAGGCAAAAGCTTGCGGGGCTTCCGGGCATCACGCTGCTGCCGCCGCTCGATTATGTCGACTTCGTCTCGGCGATGGATTTTGCCGATCTCATCCTCACCGATTCCGGCGGCGTGCAGGAAGAAGCTCCCGCGCTTGGCAAGCCGGTGCTGGTGATGCGCGACAACACGGAACGTCCGGAGGCCGTGGAAGCCGGCACGGCGCTGCTGGTGGGCACCGATCGCCGCAGGATCGTGGAGGAAGCCGCAAGGCTGCTCGACGATGCCGCCCACTATCACTCGATGGCAACGGCTCACAACCCGTTCGGCGACGGGCATGCGAGCGAACGAATAGTCGGAGCACTTCTCGATGACCAAGGAATTTCAGACCGTCAGCATCCATGGGTTGGGCTACATCGGACTGCCAACGGCGATTCTCGTCGCCAGCCGCGGGATGAAGGTGACCGGCGTCGACATCAATGAGGCAACCACGGCGGCGATCATGGGTGGATCGACGCGGGTTCGGGAGCCGGGGCTCGAAGCGCGGCTGCGCGAGGTGGTGGCGGCGGGGACGCTGGTCGCTCAGCAGCACGCGGCACCTGCCGACGTTTTCGTCATCGCGGTGCCGACCCCTTTCAACGATCATTACGAGCCGTGCATCGACTATGTGCTGGCGGCGGCGCGCGCGCTTGCGCCGGTATTGCAGCGCGGCAACCTCGTCATCGTCGAATCGACCTGCCCTGTAGGCACTACGGAGAAGGTCTGCGATCTGATCCGGCTGGAGCGACCGGACCTGATCATGCCGAGCGACAGCGAGCCTTCGCCTGACATTTTCGTCGCCTATTGCCCTGAGCGGGTATTGCCGGGCCGCATCCTGATCGAACTCGTCAGCAACGATCGTTGCATTGGCGGCATCACGGAGCGCTGCGCACAGAAGGCACGGCGCTTCTACGAGACCTTCGTTCACGGCGAATGCACCATCACCACGGCGCGTACCGCCGAAATGGTGAAGCTTGCCGAAAACGCTTTTCGCGATGCCAACATCGCCTTCGCAAACGAACTGTCGATGCTCGCAGATCGGCTCGGCATCGACATATGGGCGGTGATCGCGCTCGCCAATCGCCACCCGCGGGTCAACATCCTGTCGCCGGGTCCCGGGGTGGGCGGCCATTGTATCGCCGTCGATCCGTGGTTCCTCGTTCATTCCGCACCCGATATCGCCAATTTGATCCGCACCGCGCGGCAGGTGAACGACGAGAAGCTGGAGCACACGCTGAAGCGCGCCTGCCGGTTGCTGGATGCGCGACCCGACGCGACGGCCGCCTGCTTCGGTCTCACGTTCAAGGCCAATGTCGATGACATCAGGGAAAGTCCGGCGCTTGCAATCGCCACGGAACTCGCCCGCCGCTATGGAAGCCGGATTCATGTGGCCGAACCCAATCTGGGCAAGCTGCCGTCGGCATTGGCCGAGACGGGGGCGCGCTTCGTGTCGCTCGCAGAGGCGCTGGCCCAATGCGAACTGGGCATCCTTCTGGTCGATCACGACGAGTTCAAGGCGGTGCCGGCCGAAGCACGGGCGCACATGACGGTACTCGATACCCGAGGGCTGTGGCGCGAGGCACGGGAGAAGCACCCGAGTGCGCAGCCGGTGCATGTCGCGCCGCCTCCCGCTGTCACGTCGGTTGCCGAAATACAGTGACCGGTCCGGGATTGCCCATACGCAGGAGGATCCCATGGCGCTGACTTCGTCCCAGTCCTCGGTCGTCGTCGTCGTGCTGCGCATTGCCGGCGTCATCAGCCAGGCTGCGGCTTTCGTGGTGCTGGTCAATGCGCTGCCGGCACGCGAGTTCGGCCTGTTCTCCGTCCTCTACGTGTTCTGGGGGCTGGTGCGGATGCTGGGGCCGCTAGGACTCGACCATATCATTCTGCGCGACGTGGCAGGCGCTCGAGCGACGGGCGACGCCGCTCTGGCGGTGGCGCTCGGTCGGTACGGCTGCCTCGCCGCAGGCGTGGCCGGCCTTGGTCTGATGATGGTAACGGCATTGGCGCTCGCCATCATCAACGCCGTAGCCGGTGGCGGGCTTTCGGCGCTTGAGATCGCCCTGGTCGCCGGCGCGGTGCCCGCCTTCACGGTGATGGGTGTTCTGGCGTCGGTGCTGCGCGCCTTCGACCGGAATGTCACCTCGCAGGGCATCGAGTCCTTTGGCCTGCATCTGCTGGTCCTCATTCTCTTTGCAGCCTTTGGATTTTTCGGCAGCCTCGGTCTCCCGGCAGCACTTGCCTGCATGGCGATCGCTGCCGTCGCGGTAGTGTTCGTCTATATGGCAGCGCTCCTGCGGCTGCTGCTCGAGCCCGCAGCACCTCTGTCTCCGGAGACGTGGCGCGCTGTCCGGGCCCAGTCCTTCGAGGTATGGCAGGCCCTGTTGCTGATTGGCCTCGCCGGCAGGGCGCCGAACTATATCAGTCTCGTGCTGCTTGGACCGGTGCCGACCGCGATCCTCGAGGTGGCGATGCGCTTCGGCACGCTGCCGACGATCTTCACCACCGGCGTTTCGGTGACCTTCTCACCGGTCTTTGCCGGCCTGCATGTGCGCCAGCAGCGGGAGGCGTTCGGCGAAGCACTGGCGGTCGGCTCGTGGCTAGCCTTCGTGCCGTCCGCCTGCGTGCTGGTAGCGACGCTGCTGTTCGGGCAGTGGTTCCTCGATCTGCTCTTTCCTGCGCTCTATCAGGATGCCTATATCCCGCTGCTGGTGATCGTGACTTCCTGCGTGTTGAATGCGGCTTACGGCCTGTCGAGCCCGATCCTGCTGGTGACCGGCTGTCAGCGTCTCGTGCGTACCTATTCGGCATTCCGCCTCGCCACGGTGGTCGTCATGGGCGTGCTGCTCGGCCAGTGGCTTGGCGTTGCCGGCATCGCCCTGTCGTTCCTGCTCGGCGTGGTGGTGTTCGACATCGGGCTGGCGCAACAGGTGGGGCCGCAACTGAATGTGTCGGGTTTCCTGCGGCCGCAAGGGCTGCAGGCCCTTTTCAGGACTCTGAAGGTGGCGAGATGACGCTTGGCAATGCAACGGCTGCCCGTCCCTCGGGCCGGCTCCTCACCCATTGGCCGACGGCCAGGCTCAACAGCATATTTGTCAATGGGCTGGTGCTGGGCGCTCTGGTCTATACGCTGCTGTTCGATTTTCTCGATGACGGGTTTCGGGTCGCTGTCGCTGGCCTGTTGGGCCTTGCGGTCGTGCTGCGTTGCCTCGTCTCGTGGGCGCATCCGCAGGGGCAGGCCGCAACCTACTTCCTTTGCGGGCTCATTCTGGTCTGCATTTTCCAGTTCGTCTTCGTGCTCGATCCGGGCGTCCGTTCTCCCGGCGACTATGCCAGCCTTGCCTTACGATTGATGACTACCATCGCCGTGCTCGTCTATTTCGGCCATGAGCGCACCGCCATTTTGCCCCGGCTGCTTGTCGTGCTGTGCGTAAGCGTTCTCGTCGCCGCCTTGTGGGCTGTGGCAACCGGCGCGCCGGTCGATTACGCCGGCACGATGCGGCCCGCCACCTTCACAGGCGGTCTCGAGGGCGTGCATTCCAGCGGCTATGTCGTCACCGCCGCGCTGGTCGGCACGATCATGCTATGGCGTCGCGGCTGGCTCGGAACTGGCTGGAGCCTGGTCATCGGCCTGCCGCTTCTCGCGCTCGTCGCAGCCTATCAGGTGCGTACCACATGGCTGATGGTCTCCGTGTTCATTTTCACGAGCCTGTTCCTGCATCTCCGGTCTCAGGGCGGCAGCAAGGCGCTGATCCTTCCGATCGGGGGGATCATCGTCGCTCTGCTCGCGTTCGCCTTCGGTGGCGACGTGGATTACACCGAGATTTCAAGCGGTCGCACAAGTGCCTATGAGGAACGGCTGGACCTCATCGCGGCGCGACCGCCGCTGGAGTTCCTGTTCGGCACCGGGCCGGGCTCGGAGGTCCTGCCATCAACCATATGGTGGTGGGAGGCGAAGAACTCGCACAACGACTTCATCGACCTGACGATCCAGGTCGGCGTCGTCGGCCTGACGTTGTTTCTGCTGCTGCTCGCCGCCACCTGGCGCATGCTCGATGACGTCCGCCTGCCATTATACATGGCGTTCGTCGTCAGTTCGCTGTTCAGCAACGGACTGTTGGCTCGCCCCTTCATTGCGGTGCTGTTTCTCGCCTTCGCGCTCATTCCGCGCCTGCCGGAGGCAGGCGACGGGGATTGAAGCACACGTGCGCATCACCGCGTCCAGATCTCCACGTCGTCGACAAACAGTTCGAAAGGGGCTCGCTCCGAATCGATATCGGCCAATTTGGTGAACCACCTGTCGGTATCGTTCCTGGTGCGTACGTTCTCGAGGTCGAAGATCGGTTCCCCGTCGAGCCACACCTTAATCGCCCCGCGAACGGGATCGCGCCGGATATAGATGTCGAGCGCAAACCAGCGGTCGAGCGGTGCTTTGGTCTCTTTCGCATAAGTGATCAACCCGTATGGCGGTCTTGTCCAGTCCGACCAATTCGGCCCGCGCGAATAGTCAATGATGGCTTGTGCGAAGACCAGAGCGTCGCCGCGGCGCACGAGGTAGAGTGGCATGGAGAAATCGGCATTGGCCGCGCCGGGCGGGGCGCTGCCACCGCGGATCTCGCGCGTGCCGGCAATCGACACGGATTGGTCTTCGGCGGCGAGAGTGGCAAGGTTTCTGGACGGCACGAAATAGTGGCGCCTGGTATAGATCTCGTCCTTGAAGGCTGCGTCCTCGGAGAAGAACTGCAGCCGGTTCTGGCTGCCGCCGGCAACGACGTTCTGGCGCATGAACAGCGAACGCCTTCCGGCATAGACCTGGGTCGTGTTGAATTCGGTGGTGACCAGCCGGCCGAAGGAGTTCGGCGCGACCATTTCGAAGACATGGTCGAGGTCGTCCCATCGGTAGCCATAGGCGTCGTCGCCCGTGAGCCATGCCCGTCTCCCGCCCTCGGCCGCCGCGACTGCGACGGGGGCCTCGAAACCGGCCCGGAAAACCTGCCGCAATCCCGGCACTGCGACAGCAGGTTCGGTGGACGCTGTCACCGCCCAGACCCCTCCTGCCAAGGTGAGTGTGGCGCCGCACGCCAAGAAAAAACGAAGTCGATTCACGAAGCAGTCGCCCTTTGTGCGTTCATTGTAAGGCTATAACTCTACACCGAAAAAAACATCAATTACCAAGTCGAGTAATAACACGCTACTTGGTCCAAAAGGCCGCATCAAACGTAGGTGCCTATACTAAGCCTAAAGCGTGTCCTCGGTCAGTAGAGCCACGGATATACCGAGACTAGTATTCCTCACGACATCCAAAAACGGCACAAAAAACTATCGTGAGATGAACTATGGACATTAATCCGTGGCGCGATGATATCACGACTTTTACGGCGCCACCGATCGAGGTGCCCCGCAACAGCATCCCGAAACGCCTCATGGATCTGGTCCTGGCGAGTATCGGTCTGATGCTCTTGCTGCCCTTCTTTTGTTTGATAGCACTGGCGATAAAGCTGGATTCGCCGGGGCCCATTTTGTTCAGGCAGGCACGGGGCGGGCTCGATGGTCGCACTTTCTCGATCCTGAAATTCCGCACGCTCACCGTGATGGAGGATGGCGCGCAGATCGCCCAGATCAGTCGTGGCGACAGCCGCGCAACGCGGGTCGGGAAGCTTCTGCGCCGCACCAGCATTGACGAGCTCCCGCAACTCGCCAATGTCATAATGGGTGACATGTCGCTGGTCGGGCCACGGCCCCATGCGCTGGCTCATGATGATTTGTATGGTCGTCTCCTTCCTGATTATACGGCCAGGTTCTTCGCGCGGCCCGGTATTACTGGCTGGGCCCAGGTGAACGGCGCGCGCGGGCCGACCCCGCATCCCTCCGACATGAAGCGCCGGCTCGACTACGATATCTGGTACATCGAGCACTGGACGATCTGGCTCGATGCCCGAATTCTGGCCATGACGGTCTTCGCGATCATGGCCGGCAAGATGGACGCCTTCTGAAGGCTTCACCACCGATCGGCTGGCCTGCCCGGAGGGCTTGTCAGCCGGGCTTCTTCTGCCGCGCCGCGGCCAGCCACAACGCGACAAGCCGGTCAGTATAAGACGACAGCAGGTAGCGCGTCTCGTGCGCGTCGCGCGCGTTGCGACCCAATGCCTGTCTGAGTTCGGGGTCCTTGATCAGGCGATGCAAGGCGTCGGCCAGCGCCCTGCTGTCATCCACCGGCACGATCAGGCCCGTACGCCCGTCCTCGATCATTTCAGGCACCGCGCCGACGGGTGTCGATATCACCGGTATGCCGTGCGCGAACGCTTCGATGATCGACATCGGCAGGTTCTCGGCAAGCGACGGGAGCACGAAGATATCGGTTCCCTGAAGGATCTGCTCGACCTTGTCGGGCCCGACCCAGCCCGGAACGTCCACCCGGTCGGCAAGGCCGAGGCTATGCACCAGGGCGCGGGTCTCGGCCACCTCGCCATCACCGGCGAGCACGGCACGCCAACCGCCGTCTACGGGCAGGGCGGCCAGCGCGGCAACGAGCTGCGGAGTACCCTTGCGCGGGCCGAGCCGGCCGAGAAAGGAAATGACGACGTCCCGACGCCGATGTGCGCTGCGCGGCAAAGTGGAAGCGCGCGTCGCGTTGGGAAGGATCGTGATACGCTGGGCGGCTTCCGGTACGCGCTGGCCGACGAACTTCTGCCAGACCTGACCGAGCACGAGAATGCCGGCAGCGCGGCGGAAGAAGCGTTCGATCACCCGTGCCCCGAGATGGCTGCGCGATGCCCAGAATTCGCGGTACTCGGCGCCATGCAGGTGGATCATATAAGGCGTGCGGCACGCATCGGCGATCGTGCCGAAAATCAGCTTGCGCGCGGTGCTGCCGGAGGAGGCAAGGTTCAGGTGCAATATGTCCGCGCGCCCGGTCATGCAGGTCATGGCGACCCGCAGCAGCGCCTGGAGAAACACCACCGGTTTCAGCAGAGGGACGTCGCCGCGCGTGCTGACAAAGCGCACCTCGACACCGGTATCCTGTCGGCCGGCAAGCTCGTCGCTGACATTGTCCATCATCCGCGAAATTCCGCCGAGGCCACCAACGCCCGGCGTCAGCACGATCACACGCACGGGGCGCAGGTGCCGGCCCGCGCGCCCGGCTGCCTCCTGCGAGCCTGGTTCGCGGCTTTCCGTCCCCGCGGAGAGGATTGCTTCCCTTTCCAGCGTCATGTGACCAGTCCCGCAGCCCGATAATGCCGGATCGTCTCGCGCAGACCGTGTTCGAGCCCGAACGGCGGCTGGAAGCCGACATCGCGGGCGAGTTTCGCGCTTGTGAAACGGCGTCGGTTGGCGAGCACCATGGCCGCCGGGTTGGCAAGCGCAGCGGCGCGCAGTGTCAGATGTGGCACCGGTACCGATCGCGAGCGAATACCGAACTCGCTGGCGATCCACGACAGCAGCGTCTGCACCGGCACGCTCTCGCTGTGGATGAAGGCTTGTCCGACCGCTTTCGGATGCTCGGCAAGCGCGACAAGGGCGGCTGCGACGTCTGCGCCGAAGACGTAGTTGGCCCACACCGTGCTGCGGACCGGATGGGGAGCGAAGCCGGTGCGGGCAAGCCGGATCAGTGACGTCGCGGTCGGCTGCGTCACGGTGTGAATGCCGCCGAGCGCGACCGGCACCTGCAGGATCGTCCAGGGAACGGTCTCGGGATCGGCAGCGCGAACCAGCGCCTCGGCCTCGGTCTTGGAAATGTCGTAGGGCAGGGCAAGCGGGGCGTGGGGGCTGCCCTCGTCCAGAACCTGCTCGTCAAGCCCGTGCAGGCCATAGACACAGCAGGTGCTGAGGAAGACCATGCGCGCCTCCGGCCAGTGTGCGACTGCATCGAGCACGTTGCGCGTTCCGGCGACATTGACCTCACGCGCTGTCGCCAGCGACGCACCGTTGGCGTCCCGTCCGACAAGCGCGGCCAGATGGAAAACCGCGTCGGTGCCGTGGACCAGACGCCGGGGCACGGTGGAATCGCGGATGTCGCCGCGGACGATCTCGACGTTGCCAAAGAACGACGGGACGGGCACGCCGGGAAGCAGCAAGGCGCGCGTTTCCACGCCAGCCGCCTGCAGCGCCTGCACGAGATATCGGCCGATCATGCCGTCCGCGCCGGTGATCGCGCATCGCCTCACGACGGTCTCCTCCTGTGGGGCATGTACGGGGACATTGTGGCAGTCCCGGACTGCGAACGATGATGCGGGTGGGCTATCCGGGGGTAAACCCGACTGAAAGTTGTAGTTACTACCTCGAATTGTTGCCTGCGTGCCCCTTCCCGGGCAAGGGGGCTGCGCGTAGAGGTAGCTCCATCTCTCTTAGGGGGAGGTCGGATGTCGCGGGATGCCCGATTTCGGGTCTAGGATCGAAGCCCCGACGCTCCCAGTATTTGCACCTGTTGCAAGCGTTACAAGAGTCGGGGCGATGGTCGAACTTTCAAGCAAGCTGAACAATGCCGCCTCGGATGCAGGGGACGACGGAAAGGCAGAAGCCCCGCTTCGCCTCAAGTTCACGCGGGTCAGCATGCAGCCCGAACCGGCGCCCAGGGCCGCCACCGGCCTCAGGGACATCGGGATGTTGATCCGGGGGAATATCTTCCTCATCCTGCTCATCGTCTTGCTGTGCCTAGGGGCAGGTGGGGCCTATCTCGCCTATTCTCCGTCACGCTATATCGCCACCGCGACCCTTCTGATAGAGCCGGTATCCTCCACGGTGCCGGAAGAGTTTTACATCCAGAGCCAGACGCAGCTGATGCGCTCCGATTCGGTGGTGCGTGCCGTCGTCGCCCAGCTCGACCTCGTGAAAGCGGGCATTGCAAAGGACGACCAGGACCTTCTCAGAGACCGGGCGCGAGCCGCGAAGCGATATCTCACCCTGTCTCTCGCCCAGTATATCCCGGCTCTTGCCAGACCGGAAAGGAAGGTCGACAAGCAGCAGGAGGCAATACAGACGCTGCGTCGCAACCTGACCATCTCGCGCCCGGCCATGTCGCCGATCACGACGATCTCCTATAATTCCACCGACGCTGCGCGGGCTGCCGACATTGTCAGCGCGCTCATCGATACCTACAGGACGCAGCGCCGGGATGGCGAGGCGGTTACGATGCAGCAATCGGTTGCCTGGCTGACGCAGCGCCTCGGCGAGCTTCGCCAACAGCTCGAGACGGCGGAGCGCGCAGTCGAGAGCTTCAGGGCAGAAAACAACATCATCGGCAGCGGCAGCAACCAGAGCCTCCAGGCCGAGCAGCGTCTGTATGAGCTGAACGTACAGCTCAAGGCGGCAAGGGCGGCGGCGGCCGCGCCGGAGCCGGCGCCGCAACCGGTCGGCATCCAGTACCCCGCTGCGCCATCGACGAGCGAGCGCGACGAGGCGGCGCGGCGACAGGCCGTACTCGAGGCGGCCTTTGAAGAAGCCACATTGAAGGTCCGGGAAAACAAGCGGCAAGAGGCCCGCCTGCGGGAACTGGAGGCCTCGAGCGAAACCTACCGGACCCTCCATAGCCGAATGTTGTTACGCTACGAGGAAGCGGTTCAGCAGACTCTGGTGCCTGAACATGACGGGATCCAGGTCCTGATTGCGGCACAGCAGCCCCAGTACCCCAGCCATCCCCGCCCGCTTCTGGTGATTTTGTTCGCAGCCGCGTTCGGCATCGCGTTGGGCATTGCGGCCGCTGTGGTCAGAGAGTGGTTGGCACTGGAAAAGGCAGAGCCTGCCGAGTAAGCCTTCCCCGCGCGGCCGGCAAGGTCTGCGGCTGTCGTCTGCTCCATTCTGCAGTCCGAAGGAATCCGCTTTGCGGGGCGACGGTGCCTTCCGTCATTGCCCGCCGCCGCCCTGACCTGGGCTTTCACATCATTTCCCCGATATACCTTCGGCTCCTGCGCATCCTTGCGCGGGAGTGTGTGCTGAAGACGTGCGAGGCGGCACGCGCCGTCAGCGGCGATGGCTGCTCAGATGGGCAAAATATTCGAAAATACAAATATCAATCGAGCGACGACTGATTTTCGAAGATCCAGTTGACAAAAATTGAATAACCGCAAATCTTAACTCGTGAGTTAAGAAATTGCAGAGTCTGCGGGATCATCAGGGGGGAGGTCGCGATGTTGCAAGAGCGCATTGAAGGACGGTGGCTGGATTGTTTTCGCCGCGTCTTCGCGTTGAATGGCATCGGCAAGGGGACGAGGGTCGCAATCCTGTCGGAAACGCAGTCGCGTCCCGTGCTGGTGCAGCTGTCCGATCTGGCCCTGCATGATCTCGGCGCGGAATACTGCATGCTGCAGATGCCGACGCCGCGCCAGACTGCACCGGTGCCGGTGAAATCGACCGGCACGTCCTGGGCGATCCAGCACAACCGTGCCGTCATCGAAATGCTGAAGCGCGTCGAGGTCATCGTCGACTGCACGGTCGAAGGATTGATCCATGCGCCGGAATGGCCTGAGATCGAAGAGGCGGGCGGCACGCGCCTTCTGGTGGTCTGCAACGAGCATCCGGAGATCCTCGAGCGCACGGAGCCGACCGCCGAACTGGGGCCGAAGATCGCGCTCGGCATCCAGATGTTGCGCGAGGCGAATGAAATGCGCGTCACCTCCGCTGCCGGCTCGGATCTGGTCATTGATCTGCGCGGCGCCCCCTGCGGCGGCACGCCCGGTTTCGGCACCAGCCCCGGTGCCGTCGCCCACTGGCCGGGCGGACTGTGCCTCGCCTTCCCGGGCAAGAACAGCGTCAATGGCCGCATCGTCATGGACGTCGGCGACATGAACCTGACGTTCAAGTCGACATTGGCGAGCCGGATCGACTTCACCGTCGAGAATGATTTTGTCACCGCCATCAAGGGCGACGGCATCGATGCCATCCATTTCCGCGAATACATGGAAGCCTGGGACGACCGCAATGCCTACGGCATGAGCCATGTCGGCTGGGGCATGAACCCGCGGGCCCGCTGGGTTTCCGCTGCGATGTACGACAAGCGCGACATGCAGGCCGTCGAATTCCGGGCGCTGGCGGGATCCTTCCTGTGGTCGACCGGGGCCAACCAGTATGCCGATCGCTATACGCTCGGCCATTTCGATCTGCCGATGCGCAACTGCACGATTGCGCTCGATGGGACCATCGTCGTGAAGAACGGTGTCCTGCAAGGGGAACTGGCGCTTTGACGCCATCGGAGAAAACAGCATGAGCGATATTGCCGATTACTACGACCTGACACGCATCCGCCCCAAGGTTCAGGACGTCCTGCGCCGGGTGAACGAACTCGGCCGCGAAATGTTCGCGCCGCGCGCCAAGGCGATCGATGACGATGCGTCGTTTCCCGTCGACAATTACCGCGATCTGGCGGACGAGGGCTTCCTCGGGCTGTGCATCCCGGAGGAGTTCGGCGGCTGGGACTTCACGATGTCCGAGTATGCCATGGTCGGTGCCGAGATCGGCAAATACTGCGGCGCGACTGCGCTGACCTTCAACATGCATAACTCCTCGATGGCATGGTCGCGTTTCATGTTCGACATGCCGAACCTGACCGCGGAGGAGAAGGCGGCATTCGCACCGTTGCGCGCCCGGCAGTTCCGCCGCGCCATTGCGGAAAAGGCAATCTTCTCGCAGCCGATTTCGGAAGGCGGCCAGAACTGGACGTCGAAGCCGAACCAGACGCAATGCCGAAAGGTCGACGGCGGCTGGGTGATCGACGGCTTCAAGAAGTTCGCCTCGCTCGCCGGCTATTGCGATTACTACACCATCGTCTGCACCGAGGTCTTCGAGGGCCAGGAGCCCCGCCACGAGGACACGATGCTCTTCGTGGTTCACAAGGATGCACCGGGCCTGTCGATCAAGGGCGACTGGGATCCGCTGGGCATGCGCGGCACGAACAGCCGCGACCTGATCCTGAAGGGCGTGTTCGTGTCCGAGGAAGACATGCTGATGCCGCGCGGCATCTTCGGCAAGACCCTGCCGAACTGGCCACACATGATGGCGACGCTGTCGCCGACCTATATGGGCGTCGCCCAGGGCGCCTTCGACTTCATGGTGGATTATCTCAAGGGCAAGATCCCCGGTCAGCCCCCGATCGACCGGCGCATGTACGCCACGAAGCGCGTTGCCGTCGGAAAAATGTATGCGCGTCTTGCCAGCATGCGGGCGCTGTGGTGGCAGGCCTTCAGCGAGGCCAAGGGCTTCCCGTCCAAGGGGGAAGTCATGCGCATGTACGCGGCGCAGTACAACGTCATGGAAGGTGCCGCGGAAATAGCGACAATGGCGATCCGCACCTGCGGCGGGCAATCGATGCTGCGATCGCTTCCGCTGGAGCGGATGTATCGCGACAGCCGCTGCGGTGCTTTGATGTTGCCCTACACCTCTGAAATCATGGAGGACTATCTCTCGGTGCTGTCACTCTACGACATGGACGAGATCGACGACGCCCCCGGCGACGAGGGCGGAGCGCGCAATTCGCTGTGGCGCGGCGACTCCGCCGGCCCGCGCGCGCTCAGGTAGCACGCCATGCCGAGCGATTGCGTCGAAGTGATCGGTTACAGCACGGCAGCGCCGGAGGCTGTATGGGCCATTGCCCGCGATTTCTGCGGGTCATGGCATCCCGCCATCGCCACCATCCGGGAAGAGCGCGATGCGCGCGGGGGCCTGATCCGCGCGTTCACCACGCATGGCGAGGATACGCTCTATCGCGAACAACTGACCTGGTTCAGCGACAGCGACCGCACGCTCGGCTACACCCATTTGCAGGGCATCGCCAATGCCGAGGCCTATGATGCCCGGTTCTCGGTGGAGAATGGCGAGGGAGGCGGCAGTACCATCCGCTGGACCGCCACGGTGACGGCGCCCGAACCGCGGCTCGGCGCGATTTGCGCCGGCACGAAAGTGGTATTCGAGATGGGCATCGCCGCACTTGATGAGCAGGCAAGGTTCGCCGTAGCCGCCACCTCTTCGAGGACGCTGCCGGCACCCGTCGCAACCGAAGAAATGATCCTTACCGAACCGCTACGGCTGGCTGTCACCGTGACGCCTCCAAGGACCGGTCCGCTTTGTCTATTCCTGCACGGTATCGGCGGTGCGCGATCGAACTGGTTGCCGCAATTGACTGCGGTCGGAAGCACCATGCGCGCAGCGGCACTCGACCTTCGCGGCTACGGCGGCAGTGCGCTCGGGGCGGAACCCTCCACGATCGAGGATTACTGCGCCGACATCCTGCAGGTGCGCGAGGCGCTCGGCGCCGATCGTCTGGTGCTCGTCGGCCTGTCCTACGGTTCGTGGATCGCCACATCCTTTGCCATGCGCTACCCGCAATTGCTATCCGGGCTTGTGCTATCCGGTGGCTGTACCGGCATGTCCGAGGCAAAGGCCGAAGAGCGGGAGGCGTTCCGGCTCAGCCGCCAGGTGCCGCTCGATGCCGGCCAGACACCGGCCGATTTCGCACCTTCGGTCGTCAATGTGCTGGCCGGGCCGAATGCTTCCGAGGCGGTGCGGGAGACGCTGTTCGCCTCCATGGCCGCGATAGCGTCTGCGACCTATCGCGATGCAATCCACTGCTTCACCAATCCGCTGGAACGATTTGATTTCTCGCGTTTGACCATGCCGGTGCTGATGATGACGGGAGAGCATGACCGGTTGGCCTCTCCGAGCGAAATCCGCGGCGTGGCCCACCGCATTCATGCCGAGGCCCCCATGCCTGACCTGCGCTACGAGACGATCGCCGATTCCGGTCACGTCTGCAACGTCGAGCAGCCGGACAACTATACACGTATCCTTCTGGAATTTCTCGGGAAACTGCCGCAATGACCGCCGCCCTTTCACGCCGCCAGCAAAACAGGATCGAACGCGAGCGGCGTGTGCTCGAGGCCGCGTTGAAGGTATTTTCCGAGACCGGCTATTCGGGCGCCACCATGGATGCGGTTGCCATCGAGGCGGGCCTGTCGAAGCCGACGCTCTACCAATACTTCGAATCGAAGGAAGCGCTGTTCTCGGCGATGATGCTGGGCGAGCGCGACCACATGCTGGAGGTCTTCCAGCATCCGTCAGGCAAGGGCCTGGTCGCCGATCTTTTCGAGTTCGCCTGGGACTATGCCGATACGGTGATGCGTCCCGATCTTCTGTCGCTGGCGCGTCTCATCATCGGCGAGGTGCAGCGCTTTCCGGAGATCGGCCGCGCCTATCAGCAATCGGGTCCCGACCGCCTGTTGAGCGGCATCATGGACTATCTGGACGGCCGCAAGGCGGCTGGCGAACTGGCATTCGAAGATGCCGAGCTGGCAGCCCAGGATCTCTGGGGCCTCATCCTTTCCGCGCCACGAACTCAAGCCCTCTACATGCCCGACGCTCCTCCGACGCGGGCGGAGGTGGCGCGCTACGTGAATAACGGTTTGCGGGTTTTCCTGAAGGCCTATTCGACCCGGCCGAAGGAAGACGTCGCCCAATTAGAAGCGCTCATAAGCGCCCAAACCCTTCAGCAGGTGGAACGATGACAATTGAAGATTACCTCGCCGATCCGGCGAGCAAGTTTGCCACGGTCGCCATGACCGATACGAATGGGCTTTTGCGCGGGCAGATGGTGTCGGCCCGCAGTCTCAAGGGCATCGCCAGGAGCGGAATGGGCATGTCCCCCGTGACCTTGGCGCTGGACCCGACCGATGTCGTGCTCGAGATACCGGGCGTCTCCGACGGAAGTTCGGATTTTCACGACGATCCGCTGGTGGTCGATCCGTCGACGGTGCGCCGTCTTCCGTGGTCGAAGCCCGGCCACGATCTGCTTGTGCTGGCGAACTACACCGGCGCAACTGCAGAACTCTGCCCCCGTTCTCTGCTGAAGCGGGTTCTCGATCGTGTCGGTGAGCTCGGCTATACGCCCTGCTACGGCATGGAACTGGAATACACGCTGTTCGACGAGACACCGGAAAGCGCCCGCGCCAAGGGCTACCGCAACCTCAAGACGGCCACCATGCACGGTAGCCACGATCTGGTGCTCTATCAGGTCGAGCAGACCGAATGGTACGAGGCGGTCGCGGCGATGTGCGAGCCGCTGGGCATCAACCTTGCAAAGATGCATGAGGAAATCGGTGGCGGCTTCCTGGAAGCCTGCATTGCAGCCGGTGAGGGACTGGAGCCGGCGGATCAACTGGTGCTGCTCAAGAATTTCCTGCGCGCGCTGGCCCAGCGCCAGGGCAAATGCGTGACCTTCATGCCGCGCTGGACGGAAGCGGCCGACAGCCAGTCCATCCATGTGCATGTCTCGCTGCTGGATCGCCACGGCAGATCGGCTTTTCACGATCCGACCAGAAAGAACGGTGTGGGCGAGACCTTCCGCCACTTCATCGGCGGCCTCCAGACCTATATCGGCGACATGACGCTGCTGTTCCAGCCGACGGTCAATTCCTACCGTCGCTTTGCGCCTGGCACTTTCGCCCCGCCGGGCCTGACCTGGGGCTACGAAAACCGCACGACCTGCTTCCGCGTTGTCGGCCACGACGCCGGCTCCCTGCGTGTCGAGAACAGGCTGCCGGGCGCGGACACCAATCCCTATCTGACGGTCGCCGCGACGATCGCCGCCGGTGTCGCCGGAATCATGGAAAAGATCGAGCCCGACGCGGAAACCATCGGCAATGGTTATACCCAGGAAACGCCTCGCGATTTCGCCCGGTCCATGCCGGAGGCGATCGAGCGGCTGCGGGGATCGGCCTTTGCCCGGGACTGGTTCGGCCCGCGCTTCGTCGAGGCCTTCACCTCGACCCGCGAAGGGCAGCATAACGAGTTCAGGCGAAAAGTTCCTGACGTGGAGCTTGAGCGCTTCTTTGACCTGGGGTGGGCGCGCTACAGCTACGTCGCCGGCCGCGAGGGGCTGCTGCCCGAAACGTTCGGCCGCACGCATGATGCGCACCAGAGCCCGCATATCGGTTCGGTGGTGCAGACAGTCGGCGCGATCGTCGTCCTCGGTCTGTTTGCAGGCCTCGGCCTTGATCCGGTGCTCAACATGTTCACCTGGATCAGCCAGATCGGCACGCTGGGCGTTCTTGGCATGATGACGGTCACTTCGATTGCGGTGATCGCCTTCTTCCGCCGTTCGAAGGCGACCGGCTCGCCGATCGCCACCCTGATCCTGCCGCTGGTTTCCGGCGTGGTGATGGCCGGGCTGTTCGTCTACATCTTCATGAACTTTGGCGATCTGACCGGCACGACAGGCGGGGCACTTGGCATCATCCTGCCGTCACTGATCCCCGCTGCTGCGGTGGTCGGCTACCTCCTGGCGCTGCGGCTGGAGAAGAACGACCCGGCACGCTTTGCCCGCATGGGTCGTAACACGCGCTAAGCGCGGGAACCGAATGACGCATTATGCCTGCGGGCGAGGGTTTTTGTCCTTCGCCCGCAGGCGATCAGCATTCGCTTCCATGAATGGAAGACAGTTTTCGCCACCTCCGGCACCAGCATCACCAGGCGATCAGCGCTCGGTGAAGGCTCTCGACATGCTGTCAGTGATCGGCTTGACGATGTAACTGAAGAAGGTGCGCTCCGCGGTCTGGATCATCACCTCGGCCGGCATGCCCGGCGTCGGGCTGAATCCGTTGAGCTTGGCCATCTCGCCGGCGTCGAGATTGACGCGAATGACATAGATGTCGTTGTTCATCATCCCCGTCTTGTTCTCCTGCAGCGCGTCGGCGGAGACGTAGAATACCTTGCCCTCGAGCACGGGGGTGGTGCGCTGGTTGAGCGCGACCAGGCGTATGGTGGCAGTCTGTCCGACCCGCAAGCGGTCGATGGCGTTACGCGGGACCTGGGCCTCGATGATCAGGGGAACACCGGCAGGCAGGATCTCGAGGATGCCCTTGCCGCTTTCGATCACCCCGCCGGTGGTATGGTAATAGGTACGAACTACCGTCCCCGAGACAGGCGCATTGATGGTGGCGCGACGCAGCACGTTTTCTGCCTCGCGCGACTGCTCGCGCACGGCATCCAGTTCGCCCTGGATCGCCTGGAGCCGGTCGAGCGCGTCCTCGCGATAGGATGCTTCGGCGCGGTTTATTTCCTGCTGTCCCTTGATGATCTGCGTTTTGGTTTCCGCGACTTCCGCCTCCAGCCTGCCGATCTGCCCTTCGGCATCGGCAATCGCCCGCTGTATCGCCTTGACGTCGTTGGACCGCGCCAGCCCCTTTTTCAGCAGCTTCTCCTTGCTGATGCGTTCGTCATCGAGCAGCGCCAGTTGCCGGCGAAGCGCTTCCTTCTGCCGGGCATAGCCTTCAGCGCGAAAAGCCAGCGCCCGGACGTTTTGCTGGAGAAGGGAAAGCTCGCTTTGCAGTTTCAGGTGCTGGGCCTTGAAGTTGAGCTGCTGGGTGACCACGATCGACCAGACATCGCTATCTCCCTGATAGCCTTGCAGAAGCGAGGAGACCGTCATCTTTTCCTTGCCCTCGGACTGCGAGGTCAGGCGCGCCGCGGTCGCCTCCAGCCGGATACGGCGCAAGAACAGTTCGCGTTGCCTTGCCTGGGCCGCGGTCTCGTCAAGGCGGACGAGGGGCTCACCCTCGACCACTTCGTCGCCTTCGTTGACCAGCAGCTCCTTGATGATCCCGCCTTCGAAATGCTGCACGATCTTGTTGCGCCCGGTGGCAACGAAACTGCCCTGGGCGATGACGGCGGCGGCAAGCGGGGCGGTGAATGCCCAGGTGCCGAAGCCGCCGAACGTCACCGCAAGCAGGGTTACGCCGATTGCCGTCTGCTTCCAGATGGATCTCGGAACCTCGGCATACCAGGCGATGTCGTGAACCTTGGCGATGTCGGACATTGCGAACGTTCCTACTGAATCTGGTGGCCGAACGAATTGCCGTCGATGTTGATGCCGCGCGCAGTGAGGGCGGTCAGCACGTCCTGGCGGGGGCCGAACAGCGCGACGGTGCCGTTGACCAGCAGCAGGACCTTGTCGACGCTGTTGAGCAGCGAAGGGCGCTGGGTGATGGTGATGACGGTGATCTTCTGCGCCTTGGCGTGCTGGAGGGCACGCACCAGCGCCGTGTCTCCGGCACTGTCGAGATTGGAATTGGGCTCGTCGAGCACGACCATGCGAGGATCGCCGAAAAAGGCGCGTGCCAGCGCGATGCGCTGTTTCTGGCCGCCGGAAAGCGGCGATCCGTCGGCGGAAACCATGGTCTCGTAGCCATGCGGCAGGTTCGCGATCATTTCATGGACGTCGGCGAGCATGGCCGCCTGGTAGATCTGTTCGTCGGTTGCGTCTTCGCGCATGCGGGCGATGTTGGCCTTGATCGATCCGGGAAAAAGTTGCACGTCCTGTGGCAGATAGCCGATGTTTTCGCCGAATTGCCGCTGGTCCCAGTTTCTAAGGTCCATCAGGTCGAGACGAACGCTCCCCGAGGTCGGCAGGATCGAGCCGACCAGCATCTTGCCGAGCGTCGTCTTGCCGGCGCCGGAATTGCCGATGATGGCAAGCGAGTCGCCGGGCTGCAATCCGAAGGACAGGCCATTGAGCACCACCCGCTTGGTACCCTGCGGGACATAGAGCAGCCGTTCGACGTCGAGCCGCCCTTCCGGCCTCGGCAGGTTCAGCCGCTCGAAGTTGAGCGGCGATGACTGCAGCAACTGGGTTATGCGGCCATAGGCGGCGCGCGACTGGCTGTACTGGCTCCAGCCCTCGATTGCGCCCTCGATCGGCGCCAGCGCCTTGCCGGCGATGATCGACGCGGCGATGACCATGCCGCCGGTGATCTCGCCCTCGATCGACAGGAATGCGCCCCAGCCGAGCAGGGCCACCTGCGTCAGAAGGCGGGTCCCCTTGGAGATGGCGCTGATGGTGATATTGCGGTCCTGGGCGATGACCTGCGATTTGAGGGAAGCCGCAGTATCCCGGCCCCAGATCTGCACCGCTTCCGGTATCATCGCGAGCGCATTGATGACCTGCGAGTTGCGCGACATCGACTCGAGGTGAAGATTGGCCTTCACCTGCGCGGTGTTGGCCTCGCCGAAGGGCGCCGCGGTCATCTTCTGGTTAATCTGGGTGAAGATCAGCAGCAGCACGGCGGTCGCGATGACGATGAATCCCAGATGCGGATGGACGAGAAAGACCGCCAGAACGAAAAGCGGAGCGAGGGGCGCATCGAGGAAGGAAAGCAGGGTGCGCGAAACCAGGAAGGAGCGAACCTGCTGGAGATCGTTGAGCGTCTGGTATTCGCGCCCATTGCTATGGAGCGAGGCGCGCGCGGCGGCGCTGAGAATGGGGGCGCCGAGTTGGGCGGCGATTTCCACGGCGGTGCGCATCAGGATGAAGCGGCGCAGCGCGTCGAAGGCCGACTGGAGCATGATGGCGCCGACGATCACCAGCGTGAGCATGATCAGGGTGTCCAGCGACCGGCTGGTGAGCACGCGGTCGGAAATCTGGAACAGATAGATCGGGATCGCCAGGACCAGCACGTTGCTGGCGACAGTGAACAGCATGACGACGGCGAGGTTGCGCCGCACGGCCTTGACGCCGGCGTTCAGGCTCTTGGAAAAATCGACCGGGCCGAGGCGCTTGTGGAATATGCCGCCGTCCGATCCCTTGCCGCCACCGGCTCCTCCCGGACCTCCGCCGCTCGCATGATACTTGTCGGACGGATGCTGGCCGACCTTGATCGGGCCGCGATCACCTTCGACGGTTTTCATCCCCGGCGGGCTTTTCGCAGTGATGTCGTCACGTGCGCAAGGTTGCTGCTCCCGCTGCGGGGCATCGTCCGCCGCCTCCCGCGAGGGGGAAGCCGGTTGCCCGGGCTGTGCGTGATTTCCGGACTTCTCCTCGCGGCGCGACACCTCCGCAGCCGTGGCAAGTCGAAGGACATTGGATTGGACCGCCGCTACCGGGCTTTCGACCTCGGGAACCTGCATTTTTTGCAGTGTTTCCTGCCTGACCGCAGCAAGCTCGATTGGCGGCGCGAGGTCCCGCACCGGGCCCGCAGCCGTGTGCGCTGCAGGGCCTCCATTGCCTGCCATCCTGTTTGCATTGTCGGACATTCATTCCCCCTCAATGACCGATCATGGATTGCAATCCACCATCGGACGGGCCGTCGTGTTCCGACGGAATGAAAACACCGGGTGCGGCCTCGTGCGATGCGGACGCTAGCATCGAATCGTCGAGAAACAGCACCGCCTCGTTGACCAGCGCGTCGGGATTGCGACCGCCGAATTCGGGCTTGCTCGAAATGAACTCGGCCTGGATCAGCGTTTCCTGGTTGTATTGCTGTCCGCCGACATAGGTCTTGCCGAAGGAATCGAGGTCGATGATCGTGGCGTTGTTGACCAGCGTATTGCCGCCCGTGGCGAGGCTCCAGCCGCTGTCGAGATGCGGCTTCAGCGCGTCCATGGCCAGCCCGATCTGGTCGCTGTCGCCGACGACGCTCGTCTGTTTGACGTATTGCAGATTGAGAAGGTCGCCGCGGATGTAGAGCACCCGTAGCGTCCCGAGACCGGAAAAGGCCTCATCCGTCAGGACGTCGCGGGACAGGCCGCCCTTGCCATCGCCGAGGTTCTTGGCGGCATCCCGATAGGCCTTTGGCAGATCGCCGAAACGGTCGCCGCCGCCCACGTTATGAATGGTGGCGTTGTTCCACAACAGGTTTCCGGATGTCGAGACCGTGCCTCCACCCTTTGTCTGGAACCCGGATACGGCGCCGATCACGTCATTGTCGAACAGCACGTTCGTCTGTTCGATGATGCTCGCATCGTAGGAGGAGCCGCCGACAATGATCAGGTCGTAGGAAAAGCCGAGCTCGAAGATCGATGCGTAATTGACGCCGAGATTGTCGCCGCTCTTGACGCTCGTCGTCACGCCCGACGACGACAGGATGCCGACATCGTTGTCGCTCATGAACACGAACTGTTCGAGCCAGCTCATCACCATCAGGTCGCCCTTGACCTCGGTGACCGACCAATGGCTGGGAAAGCCGCCCTTGTCGGCCTTGCTGGCCCCGCCTTCCTTCGCGGGATCCGTGCGATCGAAAGTCGCGATGTTGAAGATCTCGTTGACCGTGCCATCGAGTGTCCAGTTGCCCACCGCAGAGGTGATCGCATCGGCATCCCAAAGCACATTGGTCTGGATGATGGCATTCACCTCGAAGTGATCGCCGACCACGGCCGTCACTGTCGCTGCGGTCCAGAGGTTCTGCAGGATGGCGTCATTGACTACGGTGTTGTTGCCGGTCTCGAGCGTGACCGACGCCTCGACGACAATCGATCCATCATCGTGGACCCAGGCGTTGCCGGTATCGGTGTCTTCGTCCGGATCTTCTTCCTCATCGACGGGGCGGTAGTCGGCGAGATCCGGCACGACGTCGGTGAGTACTCCGTTGACATAGGTCCCGGCGAGTATTTCGGCCTGGTGGACGACGACCTGGAAGCCACCTCCGGAGCCGGCACCGATGCCTTCGAGTTGCGATGCCGCAGTCTTGATCAGTTCGACGATCGCATCGGCGGAGCCCGGCTTCTCGAGATTGCCGAGCGGCGAGCGGGAGAGGGCGGTTTCAGCTGCGTCCAGCAATTCTGCATCGTCGATCGGTTCGGGGGCAAAGACCATTTGGTGGCCGCCGACCCCGAAGTAGTCATTGTCCGAAAGGGCAATCGCCTGACTGGCGTAGGTAACGACGGATCCGGGCGGCTCGAGTTCCGGCGGAACGAAACCCGCCGGCGCGCCGACGCCGGACGGCCTGACATCCAGGTGGTCCGGAGACCCCGGTTGGCCTGCCTGATAGGCCAGCTTTTCCGGATCGTGGTCGTGCGGGTTTCGCCATTTGAACGGGGAGAAGGGCTCCGGGCCGGGCCCGCGATAATCGACCCAAGGGTCAAAGCCCAGCAGTTCGTAGGGTGCAGCGAAGGGCTTTTTCACCGGGGCATCAAGGTCCGGATCCGCTACGTCCTGGTTGATGGGATTGAAGGGGTCATAGGTCTCGCGCTGGCGCATCTGGTCGGCGCGGATCTGAAGCAATCCGATAAAGTGAGAGATTTCTTCTGAGATCCTGTCCAGCATGGTCACGAGTCGAAACCTCCTGCCGGCGGGCGGCTATTGTCAGATTTTGCAAGACAATACGGATGTGTTCCATATTGCATCGACGAAGGTCTCGCCCACGAGGGGCGAGACCGGTGCTTGTGTCTGTCAGGTGGCGTCGTCGTCTTCACCCACCACGGTGTTGGTGAGGCTGCCGCCGACCACGGTCATGTCGATCGCGTTCTGCTGCAGGTTGGCGCCCATCACGATATCCTGGTTGAAGGCTTTGATGTCGATTGCAGCGTTGGCGTTTGCGGTGCTGGTGCCGGTGACGAAGCCATCGTCGCCGTTACCCGAACCCCACTGGCCGCCATCGCCACCGGCGCCGCCGTAGCCCGACGTCGCGCTGCCGCCGTTTCCGCCCGCTCCACCGTAACCGCCATAGGCCCAGCCGCCGGCACTTTCGCCGCCGGTGCCGTCGGCCCAGGCGCCACTCAACGCGCTGCCGCCGGTGCCGCCGTAGGCCAGGGCATCGCCGCCAAAGGACGACCCGCCGGCGGCGTCGCCGGTCGTGGCGTCGCCGCCGGTGCCAGCAGCACCGTTGCCGCCGTTTCCTGCCGTGGCAGTCGCGCCGCCAGCCCCGAGACCTACGCCACCGATGCCGGCCCCGTTGCCGGCGCCATCGCCGCCAGTCGCGGCTCCACCTTCGCCAGCGGCTCCACCGTTGCCGCCGACCCCGCCTTCCCCGCCGGTGCCGGCACCGCCGTTGCTTGCGTCGTTGATGTCGCCGTTGTCATTGCCGTTGCCAACTAGGATCGGGTTGACCAACCCGATCACGCTACCAATGCCGGCTCCTCCGACTTCCCCGCCGTCAGAATTTGCGCCATTGCCGCCGCTCGCGCCGCCGCCGGCACCGCCGCCGGCGCCGTCGCCGCCGTCGCCGCCGGTGCTGTTAGCTTCATCACCAACGCCGACGCCGACACCCAGACCGGCGCCCAGTCCGAGGCCGAGACCGAGGCCGAGTGCGGCTGCGTTGCCGCCGGCCCCACCGGCACCGCCGTTAGCGGCGCCGCCCGAGGCATTGCTACTTGTGGCGGCGCCGCCCTGGCTGCCGTCGCCGGCGATTGCGAGACCGCCAAGGCCGATGCCGCCGGCTGCGAGGCTACCGGCAAATCCGCCATCCCCATTGCCACCAGTGGACCCGCCGCCCTGAGCGTAGCCGCCGTCGGCACCTTTGCCACCATCGGCATAGGCCTGGCCGCTATTGCCGCCACCGCCGCCGGATGCAATGCCGTCGTCAGACTTGGCAAAACCGCCCTTGGCATCAAGGTTGAAGTCGACATCAGCGTCGTTCTTGACCTCGGCTTTGTCGAGCTTGTCATTGTCCTGCATGTTGGCGATCTGGTTGATGACGTTGGCCACGTCATTCCCGGCGCCGGTGAGGGCATTATTCAGCAGGTTCTCGAACTTGGTATTGAACAAGCCGTCGACGGAGGACCTGTCGATGTCGACAAAGTCGTCGTCCGACGGCTCGAAGCCTTCCAGCCCGACATCGACGGTGACATCAACAGTCGTCGTGTTCAGGTTCGAATTGGAATTGGAATTGGAGTTGGAGTTGGAGTTGGTATTGCTGTTAAAGGACTCGCTGGTCTGGGACTGCTGCTGTTGCTGCTGCTCCTGCTGCTGTTGCTGCTGCTGCTGTTCTTGCGCCGGATCCACTGGGTCCACCGGATCGGGATTTTTCGGGTCGGGATATTTCGGGTCGTGATCATAGATCGGCCGTTTACCTGCCATTGTCGTGTCCTTTTCTCTGGCCCGCGACAGCTCGACCGCCATTCATCTCCTTGGGGTCTTGGCCGTGCGGAAGTTGACGATGATTGCTATGCCCGGCATCCGGACGCGCGGGTTCGACGCGGCGGGAAGCCACATGCACTCAGGTATTGTCGGATGGTTCGATCTTCCCTTTCGTGCCGGGGAGGTGCGTTTACGCGTAACGGTTGATCGCTTCGTCGCGATCATCTCCTGCGAAAGGCAATATTCCACCCAGTCCCAACAGGCGGTAGATTGTCTTGCGAGCCCCTTCGATTGAAGCTCGCTATTGGAACTACGGCTACGCCTTTCTGGTGGAATGACTGTCATCTTTGGTCCATTCGCTATCTAGCGAATGTTGGTGTCGATGGCCGCATCGGTTGAGGGCTCGCGGCTGGAAAGTGGACTGTTTCCACAATCACCGCCCATGATGTATCTTCGGGTTCGACGCAGGATTGCATTGAGCCGAAGTGATCCGACAAGCGGCTTGCCGAGGCGGAAAACAGCACCACTCGGGGAGCGCCGAAAGCGCCATGGGGACGCGATGCCCAGACTTCAGGATATTCTGCTGCTCGTCGGCCAGCTCAACTACACGTGGACCAATACGGAGAGCCTTCTCATCCACATGATCGCGGGTCTCGCCGGAGTGGACAAGGAAACCGCGATCGTCATCTTCCTGACCCTGAATACCACACGGGCGCGCATCGATCTCGTTGAGCGGCTGTGCAAGATGGCGAAGACGCCCGCCGATTGTCGCAACGACATCCTCAATACGACCCGGCGACTTTCAGAAGAAGCGAAGCTGCGCAACAAGTACAATCACTGCATCTATTCCTTCGATCCGGAGAGCGGACGCGGGCTGACGCAACTGATGCGCATTTTCGACGGTCGGGACGAGGTCAAGTACGGAAAGATCGAAGCACTGGACGATCAGGAAACCGCCCGCATCCGGGAAAGCATCGCGACGCTGGTCGACATCAATCGCAGGTTCTGGGACATCACGGAAAAGTACCACTTTCCGAGATAGCCCTCGTGCTCGCCGGGCACGGTCGCCGGGTGGTTTGACGGCGAAGCCGAAGGGCTGCCGGCCCTTCGGTCAAGGTCGCTTGGTACAGTCGATCAGACGGTGCGCATATTGCGGGCAATGTCCTGCAACGCCTTGAAATGATCGTAGCGCCGGGCATGGATTTCGGCTAGCGCGCCACGCCCCGGTTCGTAGGTCCGGGCGACGGCGCACAGGTTTTCCATCGCAGCCCGCATGTCGGGGAAGGCGCCTGCGGCGACGGTCCCGAGGGTCGCCGATCCAAGCAAGACCGGTTCCTCGCAACGGGTCGCGACCACCGGCTTGCCGCAGGCATCCGCCAGCACCTGACGCACGAGGTCGCTCTGGCCGGCACCGCCGCTGATCACCACCTGCTCGACATTGACGCCGAGGGCGGCCTGCGTTTCGATGATCTGGCGCAACCCGTATCCGATGCCGCACAATCCGGAGACATAGAGCGACACAAGGCTGTCAAAATCCCGATCCATGCCCAGGCCAACGATCACTGCCCGCGCATGCGGATCGGCGAAGGGGGCGCGATTGCCGAGGAATTCCGGAACGACCTGCAGGCCTTCGGCCAGTCGCACGACGTCCGACATGTCCGTCGCCTTGGCCGCGGCGGCTTCGGCCATCAGGACCGGCAGCGCTACGCCGCGCGCGCGGGCAGTCGCCGCGGCCTCGGCGGCGGCGGGATGGAAGGCCAGCAGCTGGTCGATGGCGGCGCCGGCGGCGCTCTGGCCGCCTTCGTTCAGCCACAGGCCCGGAACCATGGCCGAGTAGTAGGGGCCCCAGACGCCAGGCACGAAAACCGGCTGCGATGTCGAGGTCATGGTGCAGGAAGAGGTGCCGAAGACATAGGCCAGGTTGTCCTGCGGCTTTCCGCCGATGCCGACGGTGCCGATGCCGCCGGCATGGGCGTCGATCATGCCGGCCGCGACCGCGGTACCGGGTTTCAGGCCGAGCGCCGCCGCCGCGGCCTCGGTCAGGCCGTGGCCGAGTGGCGTGCCCGGTTCGACGATTTGCCTGCCGATCCGGCTGAAATTCTCATCGGCAAGTTCGGAAAGGCCGATCTTGCGGAAATAGGTCGGATCCCATTTGTGCTCATGAGCGAGATAGGTCCATTTGCAGGTCACGGTGCAGGTCGAGCGCGCCAGGTCGCCGGTCGCCTTCCAGGTCAGGAAGTCGGCCAGATCGAAGAACTGCCAGGCCTCGCGGAAGGTTGCGGGGCGATTTTCCTTCAGCCACAGCACCTTGGGCGTCTCCATTTCAGGAGAAATCCGCCCGCCGACATAACGCAGCACGTCATGGCCGAGGGCATTTATGCGTTCGGCCTGCTCGACGGCGCGATGATCCATCCAGACGATGATATCGCGCTCGGGAACCTCGGACGGGCCGACGGCGAGGGGACGGCCGCCTTCGCCAAGCACCACCAGCGAGCATGTGGCG
The DNA here is from genome assembly GCA_023399465.1 of Pseudomonadota bacterium. Lineage (GTDB taxonomy): Bacteria > Pseudomonadota > Alphaproteobacteria > Rhizobiales > Rhizobiaceae > Ferirhizobium. Next base: position 29,723 of record JAEWPB010000125.1, on the reverse strand, counting down.
TCGAAGCCGAGGCCGATCACGGCCTCGGGATCCACCTTTGCCGAAACTACCGCTTCGCGAACCACGGCGCAGACCGCATCCCAGATCTCCGTGCTCGACTGCTCGACGATCGCCCCGGCCTCGCGAAACAGGGTGATGTCACGCTTTGCGACGGAGAGCATGTTGCCGGCGAGGTCGAAGAGGCCAGCGCGCGCACTACCCGTTCCGACGTCCACGCCGATGACGTAGCGCGCTTGTCCGTTCGTGGAGGTGTTGGGGGCATGGGGCATGATGACGCTCTTCAGATAGTTCGGACTGGTTTTGAATGCCGCTGTCGATCAGAGATCGACGTTCGTCGGCAGGATGACGAGATCGCGGATGGTGACGTTGCGCGGGCGCGACAGCATGAAGAGAACGGCTTCCGCCACTTCCTTGGCCTGTATCAGGCCACCGTTGGCGAGAGCTTCCTCCATCTTGGCCTTGGGCCAGTCGTCGATCAGTGCGGTGACCACGGGGCCGGGGAGCACCGCGCCGACCCGCACTCCGTGCGGCGCGAGCTGGCGGCGGGTCGAATGGACAAAAGCCTGAACCGCGAATTTCGAGGCGGTGTAGATCGGCTCCCAGACGACCGGCACGACGCCGGCGACCGAACTGGTGAACAGGATGTCCCCGGACTTCTGGGCGATCATGTGCGGCAGCACCGCATGGACCGAACGGAACGCGGCATTGATGTTGAGGTTCAGCATGCGGTCCCAGACGTCTGGATCGCCCTCGGCTACGGGGCCGCCGACATAGGCGCCGGCATTCGCATGGAAGATGTCGAGCCGGCCGCCAGTCAGTTTGAGAAGGCGCGGCAGCATGCCGGACACATCGTCGCCATCGAGAAGGTCGACGACGAGGGGCTTCGCCCGCTCGCCAAGTTCCTTGCACAGCGTCTCGAGCTTCTCCTTCGCGCGGTCGATGAGGACGACGGTCGCCCCTTCGGCGATGAGCGTGCGGGCGCATTCAAGTCCGATGCCGGATGCGGCGCCGGTGATCGCGGCGACCTTGCCAGTCATGAGTTCAGCCATGGTTTTCCTCCGGTTTGGTTCAGGCCCTGCCGTGGCTGACACGGGACTGGCGCGCAAGCGAATCGACGATGACGGCGATGGCGAGCACGCCACCGGTGATCATGTAGCGCAGCGACGAACTGAGATTGAGAAGCGTCAGGCCGTTCGAGATGGCCTGGATGACGATGATGCCGAGCAGGGCCGAATAGGCGCTGCCGCGGCCGCCGAAGAGGCTGGTTCCGCCGATGACCGCTGCCGCGATGGCGTTGAGATTGACGTCGCCGGTGCCTGCCTGCTGGCTGGACGAGGCCAGGCGCGAGGCCGACAGGATGCCGCCAAGTGCAGCAAGCGTCGAGCACAGCATGAAGGCGCTCATATAGATGCGGCGGACATTGATGCCGGAGCGGCGCGCGGCCTCGCGATTGCCGCCGACGGCGAACATCGACCGGCCCCACTTGGTCTTGGTCAGGGCATAGTTCAGCACCACCGCCAGCAGTACGAACAGTCCGAACATCCACGGCACGCCGCGGCCGAGATTGAGGTAGAAGACCGCGGATTCGAGGGCGATCGTCAGCAGTGCGGCCTTGAGCAGCAGGGTGCTCAGCGGCTGGGAGGAGAGGTTGACCTCCTGCCGGCGCCTGCGGATGATGAGGCCCGCGACGACCATCACCACGCCGGGCAGCAATGCCAGCGCGTGCGAGATCCAGTCGGGCATGACCATGACCTGGCCGAAACGGACGAGCGGCGAGGCATAGGGCAGGTTGATGCTGCCGGTGGGGCCGAGAATGTAAAGTTGCAGGCCGAGAAGTGCCAGGAGACCGGCAAGGGTCGCCACGAAGCTCGGCATTCCGAGCCGGTTGTAAAGCACGGCGTAGACAGCGCCTACCGCGGCTCCCATCGCCAGGGCGGCAAGGATGGCAACTGCCAGCGGTAATCCGGAATTCACCCACAACACGCCGATCATCGCCGACGCCAGGCCGCTCATCGAGCCCACCGATAGGTCGATCTCGCCGAGCAGCAGCACGCAGACGATGCCGAGCGAGATGATGCCGACCGTCGCGCAGTCGAACAGCAGGTTGACGAGGTTGTTCGGCGCGAGGAAGACCGGGTTGAGAATGCTGAAAACGGTGGAGATGACGATCAGGCCGACCGCTACCGGAAGCATGCCGAGATCGCCCGCCCGGATGCGGTCGACGAAGCTGCGGAGCATCCCCGCGACGCCCTCGTCGTGCTTGACGCGAACATCGCTCCGGTCGAGCGCGGGCGCCTGGTTCGTGTTTTCGCTGGAATTTTTCTGGCTCATGCGGCGCCCCCGCTCAGTTCGGCATTGTGCCCGCTGGTACGATCATGGCGGCGGGAAACCGAGTTCTCGGTCGCGCCGGTGATCGCAGCGACAAGTTCGTGATTGGAGGTTTCCGGACTGAACACGCCGTTGTTGCGCCCCAGGCGCAGCACGACGATGCGGTCGGCGACCGCGCGGACGTCCTCCATGTTATGGCTGATGATGATGACGCCGAGGCCGCGATCGCGCACGCGTTCGATCAGGTTCAGCACCTCGGCGGTCTGCGCAACCCCGAGGGCTGCGGTCGGCTCGTCAAGCATGATGATCTTCGGATCGAGCAGCAGCGAACGGGCGATGGCTACCGTCTGGCGCTGGCCGCCGGACAGCGAGGCGATCGGCTCGCGCACCGACGGGATGCGTGCGGCCAATTCCTTCAGCAGCGTCCAGGCGCGGACTTCCATGGCAACCTCGTCGAGGTTCCAGGGCGAAATTTCCTGGCCGAGGAAGAGATTGGCGACGACGTCGAGATTCTCGCAGAGCGCAAGATCCTGAAAGACGGTCGCGATCCCGAGTTCGAGAGCCCGGCTGGGGCTGTCGAGGGAGACTTCCTCCCCGCAGAATTCGATATGGCCGGAGGATGGCTGGTGGACTCCCGCGAGAATCTTGACCAGCGTCGACTTGCCGGCACCGTTGTCCCCGACGAGGGCAACCACCTCGCCGGCGCGCACTTCCAGCTCGATGTCGGTCAGGGCCGATACCGCCCCGAAGTTCTTGGAGACATTGGTGAGCCGGAGGATGGGCGTACCCTTTTCGGGCACTTTCTTGTCGTTTCGCACCATGACTTGACGCTCTTCTTTCGATCTGGATGCGTCCGGCCGGAGCGTTTCCCCGGCCGGACATCTCAACAGATCATTACTGGGTAATGCCGAGCTTCTTGCAACCCTCGGCGTATTCGCCGGTGCAGACTTCTTCCGGTTTCTGGATGCCCTTGTCGAAGATTTCCGCCTTGATGTTTTCAGCGGTCACGACCGCCGGAACGAACAACTCGGACGGCGTGTTGTAAAGCGTGGTCTTCGGCTCGGGCGTTTCGCCCTTCAGCAGCCGGACAGCGACATTTGCGGCGGCGGCAGCGACGATCTCCGACGGCTTGGAGATGGTGTTGTACTGATCGCCTGAAATGATGAGCTGAAGTGCTGCGATGGTCGCATCGTTGCCGGTGACCGGCGGAACCGGGTTGACGCCGGCAGCCTTGAAGGCAGCGATCGCGCCACCGCCGGTGCCGTCGTTGGCAGCCACGACGCCCTTGATGTCGCCGCCGAAGCGGGTGATCTGGCCGGCAGCCCATTCCTGCGCCTTCGGCGGTGCCCATTCAGGCGTGTCGAACTCGGCCAGCGTCTTGTAACCGGAATCCTTCAGGCCGCGATGGATGCCGTCGCGGATCAGGCCCGCTGCTGCGTCCGTCGGGGAACCATTGATCTGCAGGACGCCCGAGCCTTCGGCAACGCCGCTGGCCTTCAGGTGATTGACCAGCGACTGGGCGATGGCATGGCCGATGCCTTCGTTGTCGAAGGAAACGTAGTAGTCAGCCGCCTTGTCCGGAATCGGGCGGTCATAGGCGACCACCTTGACGTCCTGCGAATGCGCGATCTCGACGAGACCCGCCGCAGCCGCGGAATCGACCGGGTCAAGAACGATGACCTTGGCACCCTGCGCGATGACGGAGTTGAACTGCTGCTGCTGCAGCGCCGTATCGGCGTTTGCATTCTGGTAGATTACGGTGCAGCTCGGGCAGAGCTTTTCCATCTCCGCCTTGAAGCCCGGATAGTCGTGCTCCTCGTAGCGCGTCGATGCCTGGTCGGGCATCAGGAATGCGACGGTTGCCGCTTCCTGCGCCATTGCAGATCCGGCGAACATCGCAGCGACGCCAACGGATGCCATCAGTATAGAACGAATTCCCATTTTCCTCTCCTCATCGAATGGGGCAAGACCCGTGTCGAGAGACGCAGTCCGGTATTCTGTCCGAGCCTCCACCGCGGCCAAAGCCGCAGGCAAGACGACGCAAATCGACCCTGCCGAACTTGATGGATTCTACCCGGACACCTCCCGGTCGACCCTCCACAGTCAACCAACTTCATCGATGGAGCACTGTTGCTCAATCGATGAAGCAACAATTGCAGACTTCGCACTTTGATGTCAAGTTGCGCTTGAGGTGGAGGCTGACGTGAATCAAGAAAGACCAACAAAAAAGACCACGATCTATGATCTGGCCAAGCTCGCCGGCACGTCGGCAAGCGCTGTCAGTGCCGTCCTGAACGGCAACTGGAAGAAGCGCCGGATCAGCAGCCAGCTGGCAGAAAAGATCACCCGCATCGCCGAGGAGCAGGGTTATGCGGTGAACATGCAGGCGAGTCTGCTGCGGCGGGAGAAATCCCGAATCATCGGCATGATCGTCCCGAAATACGACAACCGCTATTTCGGTTCGATCGTGGAGACCTTCGAAAAGATGGCCCGTGAAAGAGATCTCTTTCCGATCGTCACCTGTACGCGCCGCGATCCGGAACTGGAGGTCGAAGCCGCCCGCACCATGCTCTCCTACCAGGTCGAGTGGCTGATCTCGACGGGCGCCACCAATCCGGATCGGATCACCGATATCTGTCATGCCGCCGGCGCGCGCTCGCTCAACCTCGACCTGCCGGGCTCTCGGGCGCCTTCGGTGATCTCTGACAATTTCGAGGGCGCCCGGGAGCTTACCCGCCGTATCCTGCTCAATTGCCGGCGCAAGCTGGGTGAGGCCTCTCCGCTGCTGTTCATCGGCGGACGCGCGAGCGATCACAATACCGCGGAACGTGTTCGCGGCTTCAAGGCCGCCCATCGCGAGATGGGCATTCCGATCGACGAGGGACATATCCTCACCTGCGGCTATGCTCCGGAAAAGGCGGAACAGTCACTCCAGGCGCTGGCGGCATCCGAAGGCACGCTGCCGCGCGGAATGTTCGTCAACTCCACGATTTCGATGGAAGGCGTGATGCGCTGGATCAAGGCGTCCGGCCATTTCAAGGAACACTCACCGGTGATCGGCTGCTTTGACTGGGATCCGTTCGCCGCGCTTCTCGGCGACGATATCGAGATGGTCCGCCAGGATGTCGAAGGCATGCTCGATGCGGTGTTCGCCATCATCGATTCCGGCAATGACGCGGCCAACACGTTGATCGAAGTGCCGCCGGTTTTCATGCATTCCAACGCGACGTATTGCCCGGCCTAGAGCGGAAGCACCGACAGGGTGCCGTGGGTCACGTGGCGCTCGGCCTTGACGTGGTCGGCGAAGTGGCGGACCTCCTCGGTCCGGCCCTTGAGGATGCTGACCTCGAGACAGCGCTCGTGATCGAGATGGACATGCATGCTGGCGACCGAAAGGTCGTGGTGGTCATGAAAGGTGTTCGTCAGCCGCCGGGCGAGGTCGCGGGCGTGATGATCGTATGTATAGCTGAGGACCCCGACGCAGCGCTCCATCTGTCCCTCTTCGAGCATGGCCTGCTGCAGGCCGGCGCGGGCAAGGTCGCGCAGGGCTTCTGACCGGTTCTGGTAGCCTTTCGTCTCGATCATCCTGTCCAGTTCGACCATCAGATCGTCGTCGATGGTTATCGTGATCCGCTGCACCGCTTGTCCCTCCCTGTCGAAGCCACCCTGTCCGTTCTGGCGGCGGTGACGAATTTTGTCCAGTGGCATTGACGACTCCCTGGGTATGATGTCTGCTTAAAAACAGCATACTCGCGCAGTCTATTGCCAGAGAACGATCCGATGTTGAAATCCCCGCTGCGCCGGTTGGTGCTTGCGCTGTCGCTCGCCGCCGGCGTTTTCGCTCCGGGCGCTTTTGCCGGCCAGACGCTGAGCTTCTCCTGGCCGATGAATGTCGGGCCGCTCAATCCCCACCTCTATTCGCCGAATCAGATGTTCGCACAGAACATGGTCTACGAGCCGCTGGTGCGCTATCAGGCCGACGGGACGGTCGTGCCCTGGCTGGCGGAATCATGGGACATCTCGGGCGAGGGCAAGGTCTACACCTTCAAGCTTCGCGACGGTGTGCGCTTTTCCAATGGCGAGATATTCGATGCGGCCGCCGCCAAGGCGAATTTCGATGCCGTACTTGCCAATCGCGCGCGTCACAGCTGGCTCGAACTGGCGAACCAGATCGTTTCGGCCGAGGTCGTCGATGCCGATCGCCTGCGGCTGACGCTGAAGGATGCCTATTACCCGCTGTTGCAGGAACTGGCGTTGCCGCGCCCGTTCCGCTTCGTCGCACCGTCGCAATTCAGGAACGGCGGCACGGCCGACGGTATTGCCGCACCGATCGGCACCGGCCCATGGAAACTGACCGAGACCCTGCTCGGCGAACGCGATGTCTTCATCCGCAATGACGACTACTGGGGACCCAGGCCGGCCTACGAAGAAATCACCGTCAAGGTGATCCCCGATCCCAATACCCGTGCCATCGCCTTCGAGACCGGCGAGATCGATCTGGTCTACGGCAATGACGGACCGGTATCGCCCGACACCTTCGAGCGTTTGCGCCAATCGGGGCTCTACACGGCGGAGCTTTCCCAGCCGATGGAGAGCCATGTGCTGGCGATCAACACCAATCATGGCTCGACGCGCGATCTCGCCGTTCGCAAGGCGATCAATCATGCCGTCGACAAGGACACGATGATCGGCACCGTGCTCTACAACACCCAGAAGCGAGCCGATGCACTGTTTGCCGACAATGTGCCCTATGCGGATATCGGGCTGAAGCCCTATGCCTTTGACCCGGCTCTGGCTGCTCGCCTTCTCGACGAGGCCGGATGGGTGGCCGGTTCGGAAGGGGCGGTGCGCGAGAAGAACGGAGAACCGCTGACCGTCGAACTGTGCTTCGTCGGCACGGATGCCGTCAGCAAGTCCATGGCCGAGATCATCCAGGCTGACCTGCGCAAGATCGGCATGGACGTCAAGCTGACAGGCGAGGAAGAAAGCGCCATCTACGCCCGCCAGCGCGATGGACGCTTCGGCCTGATCTTCAACCGGACCTGGGGTGCTCCCTACGATCCGCACGCATTCGTCAGCTCCATGCGCGTGCCCTCCCATGCCGACAATCAGGCGCAGTTGGGGCTCGCCGACAAGGCGGAGATCGATGCGAAGATCGGCGAAGTCCTCGTCTCGACCGACGAGACCGTTCGCCAGAAGCTCTACCGCGATATCCTCACGCGGTTCCATGAGGAGGCGGTCTACCTGCCGCTGACCCACGTGAACGCAATCGCTGTCGCCAGACCCGGGATTGGCGATATTCCGTTCGGAGCCATGTCAAGCGAAATACCGTTCGAAAAACTGGTACCGAAGGCGGACTGACGGTGATCGCCTTCATCATCCGCCGGGTGCTGCTGCTTGTCCCCATGCTTCTGGGGGCGTCGCTGGTCATCTTCCTGATGCTGCGCCTTGGACCGAGCGACCCGGCCATGGATTATCTGCGGTTGTCGAAGGTGCCGCCGACGCCGCAGGCGCTCGAGGAGGCGCGGCAGATGCTCGGCCTCGATCGCCCGATTGTAACCCAGTATGTCGACTGGCTCGGTAACGCGCTGACGCTCGACTTCGGCACCTCTTATGCGACGCAGCGGCCGGTCCTGCCGGATCTTCTCTATTATCTCCCGGCAACTCTGCAGCTTGCCGGCGTCGCGCTCGCCCTCACGCTTGCGCTGTCGATCCCGATGGGCATTTGGGCGGCGCGCTACCGCGAAGGGTGGCCGGATCAGATCGTCCGGGCGGTCGCCTTCTTCGGGGTCTCGATGCCGAATTTCTGGCTCGGCTTCCTGCTGGTCATGGTCTTTTCGATCCAGCTCGGCTGGCTGCCGGCGATGGGGCGCGGCGGGCCGGAACATCTCGTCATGCCGGCCGTGGCGATCTGCTTCATGTCGATGTCGATCAATGCCCGCCTGCTGCGCGCCAGCATGCTGGAGGTCGCAGGCCAGCGACACGTGCGCTATGCGCGGCTGCGCGGCCTGTCTGAGCGCAATGTCGAGCGCACCCACATTCTGCGCAACGCCTGGCTGCCGATCATCACCGCTACGGGCATGCATATCGGCGAACTCATCGGCGGCACGCTCGTCATCGAGAGCATTTTCGGCTGGCCCGGCGTCGGCCGTTACGCGATTTCGGCGATCATGAACCGCGACTATCCTGTCATCCAGTGCTTCACGCTGATGATGGTGACCATCTTCGTGTTCTGCAATCTCATCGTCGACATCGTCTATGCCTGGGCGGATCCGCGTATCCGGCTCTCCGCGGAGGGCACGGAATGACGGATCTGGTCAATGCCGCCAAGCCGCGACGTAGTGCGATCGGCCCGCCGCGCAACTGGTCTCTGCGGCTTGCCCTGCTGATCCTGCTGCTGCTGGTCGCCGCCGCCGTTGCCGGTCCATGGATCACGCCCTACCACTCCGAGGAGGTGGATCTTCTGCGCAGGCTGCAGGGCCCCGGTCTCGACCACTGGCTCGGGACGGACCATCTCGGGCGTGACATCCTTTCCCGCCTGATTGCAGGCGTGCGCGTATCTCTGGGCTCGGTGGCGGTGACGCTGACGATCATTCTTGGCATGGGGATCGTTGTCGGCGGTGCCGCCGGATTTGCGGGCGGACGGACCGACCAGGTCATCATGCGGATCACCGACGTGTTTCTCACCTTTCCGACGCTGGTGCTGGCGCTGTTCATGGTGGGCATGCTCGGAACCGGGCTGGTCAACGTCATCCTGGCGATCGCATTGTCGCACTGGGCCTGGTATGCGCGCATCGTCCGCGGCATCGTGCTTTCCCTCCGTCATCGTGAATTCCTGCTTGCCGCCAGGCTGAGCGGAGCCGGTCCGGTACGAACCTTTGTCGAGCATCTCTTGCCGGCGACGGTGTCGCAGCTGGTCGTGCTGGCGACGCTCGATATCGGGCACATCATGCTGCACGTGTCGGGGCTTTCCTTCCTCGGGCTCGGGGTCGCGCCACCAACGGCGGAGTGGGGCGTGATGCTCAACGACGCTCGCCAGTTCGTGTGGACGGCGCCGCTCCTGATGCTTTGGCCAGGGCTGGCGCTTTTCGTCAGCGTCATGGCCTTCAACATTCTCGGGGATGCGCTGCGCGACCGTCTCGATCCACACCTCAAGGCGGAGCATCATCATTGAGCGCACATGTCTTGTCGATCGAGAGCCTGAGCGCCAGCGCGGTCCTGGATGGCAGGAAACTGCAGATCGTCGATGGCGTTTCGTTGACGGTTCGCAGCGGCAGCATCCTGGCGCTGGTCGGGGCAAGCGGTTCGGGGAAATCCATGACCTGTTCCGCGGCGCTCGGTGTCCTGCCGCCCGGGGTTGCCGTCGACCATGGACGGACGACGATAGACGGCGTTCCGCACGACCCGGCGACCCTTCGCGGCCGCCACGTCGCGACCATCATGCAGAACCCGCGCAGCGCCTTCAATCCGGTGCGCACGATGCGTGACCATGCGGTCGAGACCCTGAAGGCGGTTGGCCGGTATGGTCGGGACGCCGACGCGCGCATCCGTGACTGCATGATCTCGGTCGGGCTCGCAGATGTCGGTACCGTGCTCGGCCTCCATGCGTTCGAGATGAGCGGCGGGATGCTGCAAAGGATGATGATCGCGCTCGCGCTGCTCAGCGAGGCACCATTTCTCTTTGCTGACGAACCGACGACCGATCTCGATCTCGTGGTGCAATTGCGTGTTCTGGAGCTTCTGGAAAAGCTGGTCGAGGAACGGGGCCTGGGCGTCCTGCTCGTCACCCACGACATGGGCGTCGTCGCCAGGCTCGCCGATGACGTTGCCGTTCTCGACCAGGGAAGGCTGGTGGAGCAGGCGCCGGTGATGGAGATCTTCCATGCGCCGAAGCATGACGTCACCCGCATGCTGGTGCGCGCGCATCTGTCCCTCTACGGCATGGAGGCGCCGGCATGACCCTTCTCGGAGCTACCGGTCTCACCAAGACCTACCGCAGTCATTCGCTCGTCGGGGCCAGCGCGCCAAGGACCGTCGTCGAGAACGTGTCCCTGTCGATCGGGGCAGGGGAGACGGTGGCGCTGCTTGGGCGCAGCGGTTGCGGCAAGAGTACGCTTGCCCGCCTGCTCGTCGGGCTGGAACGCCCGACCGCCGGCGAGGTCGCCTATCGCGGCAAGCCACTGAAGGCGCTCGGGCGCAGCGAGCACATCGATTTCCGACGCAACGTCCAACTGGTCTTCCAGGATTCGCCGGGTGCGGTGAACGCGCGTTTTACCATCCGTGCCATCGTGGCCGAGCCGCTGAGGCACCTGACCTCACTCGAGGAACATGCCCGCGAAGCCCGCGTTCAGGAACTGCTTGCCATGGTCGACCTGCCGGCCGGCATTGGCGGGATGCTGCCCTCGCAGATCAGCGGTGGCCAGTTGCAGCGGGTCTGCATCGCCCGCGCGCTCGCGGTCGATCCGAAGCTCGTTATTCTCGACGAGGCGGTTTCCAATCTCGATATCCATCTGCAGGCCTCAGCGCTGGCATTGCTTGCCAGGCTGCAGAAGGAAAGGGGCATCGCCTATCTCTTCGTCACCCACGATCTCAGGTTGGTGAGGCGCTTTGCGTCGCGATGCCTAGTGATGGACGAGGGGCGTATCGTCGAAGAGTGCGACGGCGCGGCACTCGACAACATGCGCCATGCGGCTTCGCGATTGCTGAGCGCGGCCGTCCTGCCGCCTCTGCCGACGCCGCGCAAGCGGCCAGCCCCAGACGGCCTTTGCAGCAACGGCTAGTGCGTCAGCGGTAGAGAAAATCGGGCGCGAGGCCCAGTCGCCGGGAGGCCTGGGCCGGCGGGGCTGCCTTCACCGGGATCCGGTCGGCAAGCCGCCCGATGCTGCGTACCAGCGCATGGTTCGCGCGTGAAAAGCGAGCCGGGGCCAGGCCGATCCGGTCCAGCACTTGCGGCGGCACGATGTCGACCGCGGCCTGCACAAACAATCGCTGGAACGGCCCCAACCCGGGCGGCAGCAATGGCGTCGTCCTCATGATCTCGAGAAACTCGAAGATGATGTCCGACTTGACCAGCATCGGCTCGGTCGCCCTCAATGCCCGGTGCCATTCAACAAGCGATTTCGGTGCTCCCTTCGCGCCATAGAGGCTGGCGGCGAGGGCACTCTCGGCAAAGGCCTGAGAGCGCTGAGCGTCGGTGAGCGGTGTTACGTAGCGATGATAGGCCTCGATGAACCCGAACGATGCCGTCGCCTGTACCCAGTCGAGAAGCCGTGGGTCGTTGGCGTGATACTCGATGCCCTCGGGCGTGGTTCCCTGGATCCTGTCATGCATCCTGACGATGCGCTCGATCATTTTCTCCGCGGCGCTGCGCGGACCATAGACCGTCATCATTGCCGCAAAGCCGGTCCGTCGCAGGCGCGTCGCGGCATCGCGCCGGAAGGAACTGTGGTCCCACACCCCGGTGCGGACCGACGGCTCCGCCAGTTCGAGGATGACGGCCGTCACACCGCCCACGAACAGCGACACGGGGTTCTTGAAGATCCGCCACGAGATGGAATCAGCAGCCACCAGTGCCGGCTCGCCGGGAGGCTTGGAAAAGTCGAACTCGAGACCGGGCGGCGGCTCCATCAGTTTGCCGACGGCCGTCGATACCATATCCACGAACATGTCACGTGCCATCTGCCACATTCCCTGTCTGACGGTACGGCGGGTCTCGCTATCGAAGAATGCATCGAAATGCAGGAAAGTTGCAGGATATTTTTTGGATGCCCGCTTCTGTTGGCTGAAGCTGGGATAGGCCATCCGGACAAACTGCAGCCGGCGATCTTGACGTTCATCAAGTCCAGTTCCTACCTCTAATATTCTAATATAAAGTCGGCACCGCTTGCTTCCGGTGATCGAACTGCAATGCATGCGCAGTCCGGGCTGGCCGGTTGCCAGTCGCATTTGAAGCTCCAGTGCACTTTGAGCCGAGGCCAAGCCGATGACGAAGTCTCCAGTGCCCGCCATGATCTTCTTCCTGTCTGCCGCCTTGTCTGCGCAGGCTGTTTTCGCCCAAAGTCAGCAGTTGCCGACGGTAACTGCCGCCAAGCCGCTGGTGCGTGAGGTCGTCGACAACGACGTGTTCATCGGCCGGTTCCAGGCCGTCGACGAGGTCGCGGTTCGCTCCCGCATCGGCGGTTATCTCGAGGATGTGCATTTCAAGGATGGATCGATCGTGAAGGCGGGCGACCTCCTCTTCGTTATCGACCAGCGGCCGTTCAGGACCTCACTCAACGAGGCCACGTCCGCGCTCGAGGTGGCGAAATCGACGCTCATCTTTGCAGAGGCGCAGTATAAGAGGGTCGAGTCGCTGGTGAAGAGCGGCAGCCAGACCGTCCAGACGCTCGACGACCGTCGCCGTGAACTCGACTCTGCGGGGGCCAACGTTCGCGGAGCTGAGGCCGCGGTCGAGCGCGCGCAACTGGATCTCGAATACACCAGCATCACCGCGCCAATTTCCGGACGCATCGACCGGCGGCTGATCTCGGTCGGCAATCTCGTCCAGGCCGACCAGACCGTGCTGACGACGATCGTCAGCCTCGATCCAATCGATTTCTATTTCGACGTCGACGAGCGCCGGCTGCTCTCCTATGCCGACAATGCGCGAGCCCGCGGCACCGACCTGCAGGAGGGCGCCAGCGGCTTGCCGGTGTCGGTGACGATCGGCGACTTCCAGCACTCGTCCTACCAGGGCAAGCTCGACTTTGCCGAGAACCGGGTCGACGACCAGACGGGGACGATGCGGGTGCGCGCCCGGTTTCCCAATCCGCAATATGTGTTGCAGCCGGGACTGTTCGGCCGGATCGAGGTCGGGGGCTCCAGACCGTACAGCGCCATCCTCATACCCGACGAGGCGATCGGCTCCGACCAGAACGAACGCGTGGTCTACGTGCTCGGGCAGGATGGCAGCGTCAGCACCAAGCCGGTGCGCACCGGCCCGCGTCTCTTCGGTTACCGGGTGATCCGCGACGGGCTCAAAGGCGACGAGACGATCGTGGTCAACGGCCTGATGCGAATCCGGCCCGGCGTGAAGGTGGCGGCCGAAACGACCGTGCTGCCGCCCGAACGGCCGGATACGGCACCGGACACGGCCACGGCGGAGGCGCGCCAGTGAGGTTCGCCCATTTTTTCGTCGACCGCCCGATATTTGCCTCGGTGATTTCAATCGTACTGCTGATCGTCGGCGGGCTTGCCTATTTCCAGCTGCCGGTGGCACAGTATCCCGAGATCGCACCGCCAACCATCGTGGTGCGGACCAGCTATCCCGGCGCCGACGCAGAGACGATTGCCGACACGGTGGCAACGCCGATCGAGCAGGAGGTCAACGGCGTCGAGAACATGCTGTACATGTCCTCCTTTTCGACCGCAGACGGAACGATGTCGCTGACCGTGACCTTCAAGCTCGGCACCGATCTCGACCAGGCGCAGGTGCTGGTACAGAACCGCGTGGCGATCGCCGAGCCGCGATTGCCGGAGGAAGTGCGCCGCAACGGCATCACCACCGCGAAGAGTTCGCCGGATCTCATGATGGTCGTGCACCTGCTGTCGCCGAACGACCGCTATGACCAGCTCTATATCTCGAATTTCGCCAAGAGCCGGATCCGCGACCGGCTGGTGCGGCTCGACGGTGTCGGCGACGTCATCCTGTTCGGGGAGCGGGAGTATTCGCTGCGGATCTGGCTCGATCCGCAGAAGCTCGGCGCCTACGGCATGACCGCAAGCGATGTCGTGCAGGCGCTACGCGACCAGAACGTCCAGGTTTCGGGTGGATCGATCGGCGGCCCGCCAACCACCGGTCCCAATGCCTTCCAGTATACGGTGACCACCGAGGGGCGCTTCTCCGATCCGCGCCAGTTCCGCTACGTCATCGTCAAGTCGACCGATGCGGGCAGGCTCGTCCAGTTGCAGGACGTTGCGCGCATCGAACTCGGCGCCAAGGACTACGTCTCCAACAGCTATCTCGACGGCAAGCCGGCGGTGGCGATGGGCATATTCGCGCGACCCGGCACCAATGCGCTCGAAGCAGCGGCGTCGATCCGCAACGTGATGAGCGAGGTTTCGCCCGGCTTTCCGCCGGGGCTGGAATACCGCATCGTCTACAATCCGACCGAGTTCATCTCGGAATCGATCAACGAGGTCTACAAGACCATTCTGGAGGCCTCCCTGCTCGTCGCCATCGTCGTGCTGATCTTCCTCCAGTCCTGGCGCACGGCGATCATCCCGATCGTGGCGATCCCGGTATCGCTGATCGGTACCTTCGCCTTCCTGCTGGCCTTCGGTTTCTCGCTCAACATGCTGACGCTGTTCGGCCTCGTGCTCGCGATCGGCATCGTGGTCGACGACGCGATCGTCGTGGTCGAGAATGTCGAGCGCAATCTGGCGCTCGGCATGACGCCGAAGGAGGCGGCGCATGTCACGATGGACGAGGTCGGCGCCGCGGTCATCGCGATTTCGCTCGTGCTGATCGCCGTCTTCGTGCCGACCGCGTTCATTCCCGGCATTACCGGCGAATTCTATCGCCAGTTCGCGGTGACGATCGCCGTCGCCACGGCGATCTCGGCGCTCAATTCGCTGACGCTGTCGCCGGCGCTCGCGGGCATCATCCTCAGGTCGCATTCGCAGGAAAAGCACAGCGGCCATCCGTTGACGCGCTTCGCCCGCAAGCTCTCCGATGGCTTCAACTACGGGTTCGATCGCCTCAGCGAAGGATATTCCTGGATCGTGCGGCACCTCGTCAGCACCTGGCCGGCGCGGGTTGCGAGCCTGGTTGTCTTCGCCGGCCTGCTGTTCGCGACATGGCACATGGGACAGGTGGTGCCGCGCGGCTTCATCCCGACGATGGACCAGGGTTACGCCATCGTCGTCGTGCAGTTGCCGGACGGGGCATCGCTGGCGCGAACCGATGCCGTCGTGCAGCGGGCATCGGAGATCATCCGCAAGACGCCCGGCGTGAAAAGCGCGGTGGCTTTCTCCGGTTTTTCCGGTGCGACTTTCACCAACGCGTCCAATGCAGGCGTGATCTTCGCCAGTTTCGCGAGCTTCGAGGATCGGCTGAAGCATGGGCAAGGCGCGCACCAGATCATCGGCCAGCTCTATGGCAGCCTGCAGGACATCCAGGAGGCCTTCATCATCGCGGTGCCACCGCCTTCGATCCGCGGCGTCGGCAATTCCGGCGGCTTCAAGCTGCAACTCCTCGATCTCGAGAGCGCCGACATGCGCCGCGTGCTCGGTCTTGCCTATCAGTTGATGGGGACAGCGAACCAGACCGAGGGGCTGACCGGGGTGTTCACCACCTTCTCGGCGACGAGCCCGCAATACTTCCTCGAGATCGATCGCGACAAGGCGCGAGCGCTGAACGTGCCGATCCCGAACATCTTCGAGACGCTGTCGATCAATCTCGGCACGTCATATGTCAATGATTTCAACGCTTTCGGCCGGGTCTACCAGGTGCGGGCGCAGGCCGACCAGCAGTTTCGCCACGAGCAGGATGACATCCTGGCGCTGAAGGTCCGCTCTGCAACCGGCGCGCTCGTGCCGCTTGCCACCCTGATCGACATCCGCGACACCAGCGGCCCGACGCTTGTGCAGCGCTACAACATGTATGTCTCCGTGCCGCTGCAGGGCAATGCCGCACCCGGCGTTTCGACCGGCACCTCGCTCGACAAGATGGAGGCATTGGCCAGGGAGGCCTTGCCCCCCGGGACTGCGTATGAATGGACCGAGCTTGCCTTTCAGGAGCGCGCCACCGGCAACACGGCGATATATATCTTCGCGCTTTCAGTGGTTTTTGTCTTCCTGGCGCTGGCGGCGCAGTACGAGAGCTGGGTATTGCCGCTGGCGATCATCCTGATCGTGCCGCTCGCCGTGCTGGCAGCGCTGATCGGCGTCAATTTGCGCGGCATGGACAACAACATTCTCACCCAGATCGGCCTGATCGTGCTGATCGGCCTGGCGGCCAAGAACGCCATCCTGATCGTCGAATTCGCGCGTCAGGCGCAGCGGGAGGGCAAGACGGCTGTGGAAGCCGCGGTGACCGCGACTCGCCTTCGCCTGCGGCCGATCCTTATGACCGCATTTGCCTTCATCTTCGGCGTCGTCCCGTTGATGATCGCGACCGGCCCCGGTGCGGAAATGCGCCAGTCGCTCGGTACCGCCGTCTTTTTCGGCATGCTCGGCGTGACCCTGTTCGGTCTTTTCCTGACGCCGGTGTTCTTCGTCACCCTTCGATCCGGCGGTCGCCACCGTGCCGAGGCGGTTGCGGAACGGCGCAAGAACGCAGCCCTCGATGCGGCCGACCTCTAGATTCGCGCGGCTTGAGACAGAGTAAGCCCCGAGATCACCGGCTTCCGGAGGAAGCAGCGGCAGCGGCGCGCGCAAGCTGGACCCTGCGGTTGCCGCAACATTCCGTGAGTTTTTCACCCGATCCGCAGGGGCAGAGATCCTGGCTTCTGCGCTGCAACCGGCCGACAAGCGGGAGGAGGATCGCGGAAGGCAGGAGCGAGGCTGTGAAGGCCGAGAGCTTGGCGGTCAATCCCGGAATGACGAGACGGCGGCGGGCCTTGAAGGCGCGCCAGGCGCTTTCGGCCACGTGGTCCGCCGTGAGCTTGGGCAACAACTTGAACAGCGTGGCGCGTCCGGCTCCGGATGTCTCCAGAAAATCGGTTGCGACCGGCCCCGGCGCCACGCATGTGACGGTCACACCGGTGCGGCGCAATTCCTGGTACAACCCCAGTGAAAAGGATCGCACGAAGCTTTTGCTGGCATAGTACATCGCCATGTTCGGGCCAGGCGTGAAGCCGGCAATCGACCCGAGATTGATGACGCCGCCGCGGCCGCGGGCAACCATGCCCGGCAGGAAGCGCAGCGTCATGTCGCTGAGGGCGCGAATGTTGACATCGATCATGCCGACCTGATCGCTGCGCGGAATGAGTGTCGCCGCACCACGCAGCCCGAAGCCGGCACTGTTGACGAGAACGTCGCAGATGAGATTGTTCTCGTTGAGAAATGCTTCGAGGCGGCTCGAAGCGTCATGCGTGAGGAGGTCGAGTTCGAGCACGAAGGCGTCGCTGCCGGCCGCGCGGACATCGGCAGCCGCAGCGGCGAGCGCTTCGGTAGAACGGGCGACCAGAACGACTGTCGTCTGTTCTCGTGCCGCGACCCTCGCGATTGCCCTGCCGATGCCGCGCGAAGCACCCACCACCACTACGGCGGGGCGTTGTCCTTGTGTTGCCGTCATGGGGCGGTCCCTGCCGTGGCCGCAATGGGAAGAGCGGTCGTTTGGGACATGGCCCGGACTTCATCCGCGATCAGGCCATTCAGTATCGTTTCGAAACGCTCGAGCGCCCGGGCGACATTGGCGCCATCCATGACCCTGTGGTCGTAGTGAATGCGCACCGTTACCGTCCCGTCCTCGCTGATCGGCCCGTAGTTGAAGATGGTGGTCAGCGGCGTCAGAGGATTGAGGGATTCGGCGCCGAGACCGGAATAGACGGAGAGCTGGAAGGTGCCGAAACGGCGGGCCCGTTGCCGGCCGATGTTGAGCCCGAGCCACATCAGCAGCCAGCGGATGGGCGCGGGCAGACGCGCAAAGGCGAGCGCGCGGCGAAACTCCTTGATTTCCCCGATCGGCTTGGAGCGCGCCGCCTGCATCATCCCCGCGAGTTCGGCGATGGGACGGCGCTCCGGGCACTTGATCGAGCTCAGCAGTACGATCTTTTCGCCCTCATGATCGCGCTCGTGGGCAACCGACGCGATGCTTTCGGGATACTCGTATAGCTGCGGGTTTGGGAACTTGATGTAGGCGCGCCGCAGTTCCGGCGTATCGCGGGACAGGAGGGCATAGCCCTTGAGGAACAGCACTGTCCAGGAGGGTCTCGCCTGCTGCGCCATCCGGGCGTCCTGCAGCGGCGCGAGCTTCATCTGCCGCTGCACGGTCACCCTGGGGACCTTGATCGAAAACCGCATGAGATCGACCACGAGGCGGCGTCCCGCCGAAAGCTTGAGGGTCCGGCCCCGCATCTGCCACCTCTAGTAAAAATAAGGGATGATACGCTTGGTCCTGTCCATGTAGTCACGGTATTGAGGGCCGAAGGTCTCGAGCATCATGTGCTCTTCCTTGTCGACCCGGAGGAAGAAGAGAACGGCAAAACCGAGGAGGCCTGCCAGTCCGACGACCCAGTTCGCCAGCAGGAAGGCCTGTCCTAGCGCCATCAGCAGGAACGATGTGTACATCGGGTGGCGGACGAGCGCGTAGGGGCCGGCGCTGACCAGCTGGTGCTTTTCGCGGATCTCGAGCGAGATCGACCAGTTCTTGCCGAGAACCTTGTGTGTGCGGCGGAAGACCCACATCGCCGACAGGAACAGAACGGCACCCACGACGACGGCCCAACTCTGTGCCGGATAGTCGGCGGCTTCGGGAAAGCCGGTGGCGACGTAGATGGCGGGTACCACGGCCATTCCAAACAATGCCGCAGCAAGGCCGAGCTTTTCTATCCCGGATCGCCTGTTCAACACGACCCGTACGCGCTTGGCGCGACGCTCGAAGGGGTAACGAATCACGTACCAGGCAACAATGCCAAGTACCCAGATGATCTCGCCGGCGGACGCTACTGATATATCCATCGCCGGTTACCGATTCCTGTTACGCGATCGGCGCGGTTTTATAAGGGGGAAGTAGCAGGCAAGTACGGTATGCACGATCACACTCAACCTCCATTCATCTGGCGAAGTTCTGTAACGAATTGCTGCGGTCTTAGCCAGATGCTTGGTGTTTTATAGCCCATTGATTTTGCGATGTCCGCAACAAAAGCATTACAGTTGTAGACGGAGGCCTGCCATAATTTCGATTTGGCCTTGAGTTGACGGATATAGGCGACAACCTTGTTGTATTCGGCCTGGGTCAGCATGACCCGCCAGCTCGCGGAGCGATAGGCCTCTTCGAGGTCGCCATCGCTTTCGCCGGTTTCGGCCGGCACCGGCAGGAAATGGCCGAGGACATAGGGCGCGGCGCTGTTGGAGGCGGGCGCAAGGCCGGCGACCTCGGGATTGACCATCTGGCCGGCACGGTTCACCCGTCCGAAGATCACGTAGGTATGGCCGTAGCTGAGCGCATAGCGGGAGCGGAACTCGATGAAATACTGGTTCGCGCTGTTCTGGACGCTGGCATTCGGCGTGCCGAAGCTGCGCGCGTTCGAGACGAAATGTGGTTCGGGCGGCTTGTCTTCCGTTTGGCAGGCCGTTGCCGCAAATGCGACCAGAACCACAAGCGAGAGACGCAATCTTGCAAGCGTGAACACGACGCTTTCTCCCGTACTCTGCCGAACCAGCTTTCTTTCCGCGGCAATGGCCGCATCCATCTAAAGCCGACCCAGTCTTGATTACCAGTCTTGATTACAGGTCATGGGGAGGGACTGCTGGACCCTCCCCATGTGACCAATGGTCAGCTCTTATATACAGGAGCCGGTGCCGGTTCGGCGGCCGGCGGCGGGGCTTTCCCCTTGCCTTTGCCAACCGTCCCGCAAGAGCTCAGGCTGGCTACCGAAAGCAAAGCAACGATGACAATGAGAAATCTGCTCATCAAGAAATCCTCTCCTCATGACGGGATACAGGTTACCGAAGGCAAGCTCACTACTAATAGTGGCAAAATTCGTGTCTGGCTAGTGCATTACGGACACACTTAACGATGTTTTTCCTGGCAAGGCAACGGCTCTACACATAAGTATGGCAACTAATACTATCAGATGACCAGAACTGTTGTCCCCACAGGAGTTCGGGCATAGAGATCAACTATGTCGTCATTGGTCAATCGGATGCAACCGCTCGACACCGCCTGACCGATCGTCCAGGGAGCGTTGGTGCCGTGCAGCCGGAACAGCGTGTCCCTGCCATTGCGATAGAGGTAGAGCGCGGAGGCGCCGAGCGGGTTGTGCGGCCCGCCGGAAACGCCGCCGGCATATTGCTCATATTCGGGTTTGCGCCGGATCATGTCCGCGGTCGGGGTCCAGGACGGCCACTCCGCCTTGCGCCCGACCGTTGCCACGCCCTTGAGCGTTCGTCCGTCCTCGCCGACGCCGACGCCATAGCGTGTCGCCCAGCCGCCGCCCTCGACGTAATAGAGATAGCGCGCTTCCGTGTTGACGACGATCGTGCCGGCAGGCTCGTAGCCTTCGTAGCGCACGCGTGTCTTGCGATAGCGGGGCGCGACATAGTCGGAGCGCGCCGCGAGTGCCGGCCCGATCGGCCAGTCGATGGAGTTACACCCGGAAACCATCAAGGCCAGACTGCCCAAAACGAACCCCCGGCGCGGAATGCGGTCGTTTGTCATGGCTACCTGCTAAGGTTGGTTTGGCTTCGCGATTTCCTTATTTAGCATTCCTGCGAATTATATCCAAGTATCACAGATAGGATGATATCCGGATGAGCCTATAGACAAGCAACGCAATGCAATGACGATGTTGTAAACACACGATAATTTCTATCGCTGACAAAACGACTTGCATCGTTTGGCTGCCTCTGCTCGACTGTGTCCCCAAGAGCGAGGGGGATAGACATAATGAAGCTTGGCCTCGAGGGGAAAGTCGCGATCGTGACCGGCGGAGGATCCGGAATCGGGGCCGCCGTGGCACGGCAACTGGCGGGCGAGGGCGCGGTGGTGGTGGTTGCAGATGTCGATGAAGGGGCCGCGCAGGGTGTTGCCGCCGAAATCCGCTCGGCCGGCGGCATGGCGCGTGCTTTCATCGTCGATGTCACTGATGCCGAAGCCGTCGAGAGACTGGTCACTTATACCGTCGACAAGTGCGGCGGCCTGCATCTGGCGGTCAACAATGCCGGGATCGACGGCGCGCGGAAGGCGACAGCGGATTACCCGCTCGAGGACTGGAACAGGCTGATCAACGTCAATCTCAACGGCGTATTCTACTGCATGAAATACCAGATCCCGGCGATGCTCGGGAACGGCGGTGGCGCCATCGTCAACATGTCCTCGGTTCTCGGCACCGCGGGGCTTCCGTTCGTGGCCGCCTATGCGTCGGCCAAGCACGCCGTGATCGGCCTGACCAAGGTCGCGGCCATCGAATATGCGCGGTTCGGTATACGCGTCAACGCGGTAGGGCCGGGTTGGATAGAAACGCCGCTGCTGAGCGAACACGCGATGATTGCGAGCAGTCGCCGGATGGAGGCGTTGCAGCCGATGGGCCGCCGCGGGACCCCGGAAGAGGTGTCGGCGCTCGTCTGCTTCCTGCTCTCGGAACAAGCAAGCTTCATCACCGGCAGCTATCATCTGGTGGATGGCGCCTATACCGCTCACTAGGAAGCCCCGCCGCCGGGGAACTACGGCCTCGCGGCAGCGATTCAGATGTACATTCGTCACGACCGGCTGATTTCGCCTGCTAAGGTGCGGCGGGGGCGACTGCGGGATTACCGAGCACGCCGACGATCGCCATCCCGTCGGTAAAATAGCGATCGCCGCCGCCATTGCGTCCATCGGTCGTGGCGCCGATCCCCGCGATCTCGTAGGTCGAGAGAACTTGCCCCGCCTTCTTGAGGTCTGCAATCACCAGATCGCGTTCTGCGTCGATGTTGGCGCCGATATGGTGGGTGATCTGCCCGGTATCGTGGCTGAGCCCGACGCCACGATCGAAGCTTGCCGATCCAAGCCACAACGGCCGACCGTCCTCGCCGGTCTGCGGCGTCTGCCAGAAGCGGACGTGATTGCGTTGGTCGGCGCTCCTTCCGACCGGCTTTTCAAACGCCAGGTCCTGGACGCGGCCCTCGAACAACAGCGGGCTAACCGGTGCGTCGAGATCGGGCCGGTCGAGCACGACGCTCAGGCCGATATCGACGGAGGTGCGGAGCGTGATCTTGTCGGCGGGATCCCAATCGGCCGCGGCAAATCCGCGAAGCAGCTGTTCCTTCGTCCCCACCAGGCCGACATTGATCGGGTCGCCGGGGATGCCTTGTCGGGTGGTCGTCACCATCTTTCCGACGTCGGAACGTCCGTCGTCATCGTGAAATCTCCAGATCTCAGGGGCAAGCAGATAGGCGGCGAAGAGGTATGCGGCGATAAGCGCGCACAAGGCAAGCGTCAGCGCTTGGGTCCTGGTTCGTTGGCGCATCGGGAACTCGCGTCGGTTCGAGTGTAGCCGGAAGCGCGAGAAGATTAGCAGATTTCAACGGGCGGAATAGCCATGCGTCCGAGAATGCAATTGGCGGTGCGGTTGCGGCCCGGAGACCGGGTTCGGAGGCGGGGCCGCACTGAATGGAAAGCGGGCCGGCGAGGAGTGCAGGGCATGACGCCCTCTCCACTTCAACCTGCCGCGACGGAAATGATGCCGAGCCAGGCTCCGCAGGCGTCAGCGCCCGCCTCTGACCGGATTTGGCACACGCTGGAGGCCGCGATACCGGGTCGGGATTGCAAGCTCTTCGTGCGTTTTCGCCAAGGTGTCGAGCCAGGTTCCCAGTTCCGCCGGGATCTCGACCTCGCCGCTTTCCCACGCCTCGACGAGGGCCAGATCGCATTGAAGAGCGCTTGCCAGATTGATCGGCGTCCAGCGCAGGGCGAGGAGGCATTGTGTGAAACGGGCGGGCGTCATTGGCTTCCTTGTGACGTTGAGCGAACGCTGGCGCTGAAACCGACCATGTGGCCGGATTGTCAGTCCGCATCGACCTATTGGACATTCTAGGTTATTTTGCGTCGAATGTATTGCGCTGGATCAAGTTTGTTGCCGGCTATCGCGGCGACAGGTGGTGCCGCAAATCGCTCGCTGATCTCGGTCGACCATATGCCGGCTGGAACTTTCGCCGGGCTCGGCTGTTGTGGAGATGAATCATGCCTCGCCCTCGGAAGAAGGAAACAGGCATATGGGTGTTCGTGCAAGCTGGAAAGGACAGTTGACGATCGGGGCGCTCTCCTGTCCCGTCGGCCTCTACACTGCCGTTTCGTCGGCCGATCACATCTCTCTCAACATCGTCAACCGCAAGACGGGCAATCGCGTCGAGCGGCAATATGTCGACAGTGAAACCGGAAAACCGGTCGGCAAGGAAGATCAGGTCAAGGGCTATCAACGCGATGGCGGCGACTACATCCTGATCGAGGCCGACGAACTCGCCGCCATCATGCCGGAGAGCGACAAGACGATGGCGGTCGAGGGCTTCATCCCGCTCGACGAAATCGACAAGATCTACTTCGAGAGGCCCTATTATCTGGTCGCGACCGATCCCGATGAACGCGAGGTGCTCGCGGTGATGATGAACAGCATGGAGACGACGAACAGCGTGGCGATCGCCCATGCGGTGCTGTTCCGCAAATACCGGACCCTGCTGATCCGTGCCCACGAAAAGCGCCTGATCGCGACAATGCTTGCCTATGAATACGAGGTGCGGTCCGCAGCCAGCGTCTTCAAGGAGATACCGGAACTGACGCTGACGGACGAGATGATCGAGCTTGCCGGGCATATCATCGCAACCAGGAAGGGCAGTTTCGATCCGGCCCGCTACGAGGATCGTTACGAGGCGGCGCTTGTCGATCTGGTCAAGGCCAAGATGGAGGGTCGCGCGATCACGGCGAAACCGGCCAAGGCCGAAAGCAAGGTGGTCGATCTGATGGAAGCGCTGCGCCTCAGCGCCGGGATGGCTGCAAAGGCGGAAGGCCCGGCCGACAAGGCCAAGCCCGGCCGCAAGAATGCCGGCAACAGTAAGAAGGCTGGGTAGCGATGGCGCTGGAGACCTATCACGCCAAAAGGGATTTTTCGCAGACGCCGGAACCCCGGGGCAAGGCGGTCAAGGGTAGCGGTGCCAGTTTCGTCATCCAGAAGCACGATGCCCGGCGGCTGCATTACGATTTTCGTCTCGAGATGGATGGCGTTCTCAAGAGCTGGGCGGTAACCCGCGGGCCAAGCCTCAACCCCGAGGACAAGCGCCTCGCCGTCCATGTCGAGGATCATCCGCTCGACTATGGCGACTTCGAGGGCGTCATACCGAAGGGACAGTATGGCGGCGGTACGGTGATCGTCTGGGACAAGGGCACATGGACGCCGGTGCATGATCCCGAGAAGGGACTGAAGAAGGGCCATCTCGAATTCGAACTGCACGGCGAAAAGCTGAAGGGCCGGTGGCATCTTGTGCGCATGCAGCCGAAGGAGGGCGAGCGCCAGGAGAACTGGCTGCTGATCAAGGGCGAGGATGGCGAGGCGCGCCATACGGGCGACATCCTCAAGGAGCGTCCGAATTCGGCCAAGACCGGTCGCAGCCTGAAGGACGTCGCCCGCCATCCCGACGACACCTGGAACTCCCGGCCCGTGGGCCAGCCCGCGAGACCCGCCAGCGCTCGCTCGCGCCCCGGCGGCCGTCTTCAGCAGTTTGAATTTCCGAGGACGGCGCGAAAGGCCCCCATGCCCGATTTCGTTCCACCGGCGCTGGCAAAGGCAAAGCCGAAGCCGCCGGCCGGCGAGCGCTGGGTACACGAGATCAAGTTCGACGGCTATCGCATGCAGGCGCATCTCGATCATGGAGCGGTGCGGCTCCTGACCCGCAGCGGTCTCGACTGGACGGAGAAATTCGGCGGCAGCCTCGTCGCCGCCCTGGAGAAACTGCCGGTCGATGCGGCGATCATCGATGGCGAGATTGTGGTCGAGGCGGCCAACGGCGCCTCGGATTTTTCGGCCTTGCAGCAGGCTCTCAGCGAGGGGCGAAACGACCGCTTCAAGTACTACGGTTTCGATCTTCTCTACGTGAAGGGATACGACCTGCAGGCGGTTTCCTTGCTCGAGCGCAAGGGCTTTCTCCGCGATCTCCTGAAGGGGAGCGATCCGGTGCTTGCCTATAGCGAGCATCTTGACGAGGAAGGCGGCCGCGTCTTCGCCCATGCCTGTACGCTCGGTCTCGAGGGCATCGTTTCGAAACTGCGCGATAGCGCCTATCCCTCGAGACGCAGCGGAAGCTGGGTCAAATCGAAATGCAACCAGCGGCAGGAAGTGGTCATCGGCGGCTATACCCCGTCGACGGCAAGCGCCAATGCCATCGGTTCTCTCGCGCTCGGCGTCTACGAAGGCACGAAGCTGAAATATATCGGCCGGGTGGGCACGGGTTTCAGCAATGCCGGCGCCGAGGCGCTGCTGGCGGCGCTTTCGAAGCGGAAGCAGGCACGCAGCCCCTTCGCCGATCCGTTGGATGCGCAGCAAAAACGCGACCTGATCTATGTCCGGCCCGATCTGGTCGCCGAGGTCGAGTTCACCGCATGGTCGGCCGACCGCAATCTGCGTCATGCTTCCTTCAAGGGCTTGCGCGAGGACAAGCCGGCAAAACAGGTGGTGCTTGAAACCGCTCAACCCGACAAAGGTGTGACCTTGCCCCAGACCACGGTGAAGCTCACTCATCCCGATCGCATATACTGGCCGGACGAGGGGGTGACGAAGGAAGGGCTGGTCAACTACTACGCCGAGGTCTGGCGCTTCATGGAGCCGTTTGTCGTCAACAGGCCGCTGGCGCTGCTGCGTTGCCCCGAGGGTATTGGTGGACAGCGCTTCTTCCAGAAACATGCGTGGTCGGGAAGCAATGCGAATATCGAGCAGATTGCCGACCCCAAGGACAAGAACGGCGAAAAGCTGCTGGCGATCGGCGATTTCGACGGACTTGTCGCGCTGGCGCAGTCGGCAGTGCTCGAAATCCACCCCTGGGGTACGACGACCGCGCACTGGGAACGTCCCGACATGATCACCATGGATCTCGATCCCGGCGAGGGCGTCTCGTGGATGGATATGGTCGCGGCTGCCAACGAACTGAAGGAGCGGCTGGCCAAGGCGGGCCTCGAGTCCTTCGTCAAGACGTCGGGCGGCAAGGGCCTGCATGTGGTCACACCCCTGAAGCCGAAGGCCACGTGGCGGCAGGTCAAGGCCTTTGCCAAGTCACTCGCTGAAGCGATGTCGAAGGATTCACCGTCGAAATACCTGCCGACGGCGACCAAGTCGAAGCGCGATGCCCGCATCTTCATCGACTATCTCAGAAACGCTCGCGGCAGTACTGCCGTCTGCGCCTACTCCACCCGGGCGCGGCCGGGCGCGAGCGTATCGATGCCGATCGGCTGGGACGAACTCACCGATGACATCGGGCCGGACTATTTCACCATCGACAATGCTCCGACCCGCCTGCAGGCGCTGACGTCGGATCCTTGGGCAGATTTTTTCCGCGAAGCAAGGCCTCTGCCCTGAGCGCAGAAGCTCGAACTACGTGATCTCAAGGCGATCACGTAGTTCATTCCTCGGTCTGGCCGTATTACAGGCGTGCGCCGCCCGTGGCGTCGATCACCTGTCCGGTGGTCCAGCGTGCGTCGTTCGATGCCAGGAACGTGATGACGTCGGCAACGTCGGCCGGCTGGCCGAGCCGTGAGAACACAGATAGTGCTTCGGCCTGCGCGCGCGCTTCTGGAATGTTGATCCACGATGCGTTCATGCCTGTTTCGGTAATGCCTGGCACGACCGCGTTGACGGTAATTTGCCGAGCGCCAAATTCAGGCGCAAGAGACAGGGTCAATGTTTCGATAGCGCCTTTCGACGCGGCATAGGCCGGGTGCGTCGGAGCCGCGACGCGGGTGAACCCGGTAGAGACGTTGATAATGCGGCCGTTCGTGCGAATGTGCTCGGCCGCCGCCTGGATCAGGAAGAATGTGGCCTTGGTGTTGACGGTGAATATCTCGTCGAATTGGGCCTCGCTCGTCTCGGCGAGCGAAGCAGGGGGAGCTACGCCTGCGTTGTTGACGAGGATATCGAGAGATGAAGAACCTGTTGCCGAGGTGGCCGCAGTCTGGAACTGCTCCCACAGATTTTCAACGGCAGAGCGCCCGTCGGCAAGGTTTGCCTGGATGGCGACGGCTTTTGTTCCGAGCGCCTCGATCTCCCGCACCACGGCCTGTGCCGCGTTAGTGCTCCGCGCGTAATGCACGCCGATGAACGCTGCGTTTTCTGCTGCGAAGGCAAGGGCGGCGGCCCGGCCGATTCCGCTTGAGCTTCCAGTTATCAGGGCAACTTTGCCAGTCAGTCTTCCAGACATGCTTTTTTCTCCGTTGAGATTTAATAGTGGTCGATATATTATTGGCTCTAGGGAGATGTCAATGAATAATATAGGGATCATTATAAAATGTCTGATGCGGTGAGGAAGCGGGGCAGGCCGAGAATGCTGGATCGGGAAACCGGCTTGGCCGTCGCCAGCAGACTTTTCTGGAAGCACGGATACGAAGGTACATCCATCGCCGACCTGACCAAGGCCATGGGCATCACTCCACCATCCCTGTATGCGATCTTCGGCTCCAAGGAAGAGCTCTACCGCCAGGTGCTTGATTACAATGTCGAACAGGAGAGCAGTCGCCGGGTCGCCGCGTTGAGGGACACGAAATCGGCCTATGACGCCCTTGCGTTCTACCTGTACGACGCGGCCGAGGGCGTGACGCAGCCAGAAAAGCCACGTGGCTGCATGATCTCCACGGCGGCGCTTCAGCATGCCGAGGAAAACGAGGCCGTCGCGATGGACCTGTGCAGACGGCGCGAAGCGTCAATTCGCTGTATGAAGGACCGTTTCGATCAAGCGGTACAGGATGGCGACCTGCCGGCCTCTGCCGACACGGAAGCGCTCGCCCACTTCTACTCCGCTGTCGTTCAAGGGATGTCAGCGCAAGCCTGTGATGGTGCCTGTACGGCATTGCTGCGTCGCATGGTTGATGTGGCCTTGCAGGCATGGCCGGGGAAGCGTCCGAGCTGAGGTCTGTTTTGCCCTGAGCTCCGGTTCATCGACGGAGGATGTTTCTCAAGCGCCCACCGATTTTGGCGCAGATGCCGTCGACTTCCGTCCGCGATGCTCGCGCAATGCCGAACAGCAATCCCGGCCGTGGGGCATCCAGATAATAATGCGACATCGGCTGAACTCCTTCCGCCGTCTCGTTCAGTGCCTCCGCAGCCGCGCAGTCGTCCGTTGCCGGATCCCGAAACCAGGTCGCAAGCTGCAACCCGCCACCAGCGTCGGCGACCTCCAGCATGTCTCCGCAATGCGTGCGCAGCGCCCGACTGGTCGCCTCCATGCGCTCGGCGTAAACGCCGTTCATCTGTCTGAGATAGGCGCGCAGGCGCCCCTCTCGGATAAAGTCGGCAAGTGCCGCCTGGATATGGATCGGCACGGCCACCCCGCGTCGCTGGATGAACATGGAGGCCTCCGGCAGGAGCCATTGCGGGACGATGGCATAGGCGACGCGCAAGCCCGGCGCCAGTACCTTGGCGAAGGTGCCGACATAGGCGACGACGTCGCCACGATCGATACCCTGGAGCGCGGCGATCGGCCGGGAACCGTATTGAAACTCGCTGTCGTAGTCGTCTTCGATGATCACTGCGCCATTGGCTCGGGCGACTTCCAGCAGGGCCATCCGGCGCTGCAGGCTCATGGTGACGCCCGTCGGATATTGATGCGAGGGCGTGACGTAGATGAGCTTCGGGGGCGGGCCGGATACCGCTGCGACATCGATCCCGGCCGCGTCGCAGGTAACCGGAACGAGCTGCGCGCCCGCGTCGCGCAATATCGCCTGGGCGGACGGATAGCCGGGATCCTCGATCCAGGCGACATTGCCGTCCTGCTCCGCCGGGCGGAGCAACACCCGCGACAGAAGATCGATCGCCGCCCGTGTCGAGGGTACGATCAGCACCTGTTCAGGCCGCGCGAGGATGCCGCGCCTTGCCGCCGCGTGGTCGAGGATTGCTTCTTGCAGCTCCCGAATGCCGCAGGCGTCGTCATAGCCGAGATCGTGCATCCGGAGGGATCGGCTGCGAGCGGCAAGGCAGCGCGCCCATGCGGCATGCGGGAAGTCAGCGACATCGGGAACGCCGGGCCGGAACCTGCCCGCGGAGGTGAATTTCGGCGGAGGTCCGGCTGCTGCTGGTGAGGTCGGACCCTGGCCCTGGAAAGCCGGCGGCGCAAATGCGGCGACGCGGGTAGCCGAACCGCCCTGCGACTGGATGTAGCCTTCCGCCTTCAGCCGATCATACGCATCGACGACCGTCGAGCGCGCGACCCCGAGGGCCGTCGCGAAGGCGCGGGTGGAGGGGAGGCGCTGGCCGGTCGGCAACTGCCCGGCGAGAATGCGTTCGCGCATGCCGCGATAGATCTGGCCCTCGATATCGCCCGCCTGCCGATCGAGGGTGAGCCATGCGGGTGGTTGAGGTGTCATGGCATTCTTTCAAAGTGGTTTGCTTGAAATTTCATAAGTGGAATTTTACGCCATACCAGTCCGGCGGGCAATATGAGGCTCAACCAAAACGAGAGCATCGATGCCCAACAAAGTTTCACCGGACGACCAGCAATATCCGACCACCGAACGCAGCCGG
>JAEWPB010000114.1 GCA_023399465.1 Pseudomonadota bacterium | reverse complement strand
CTCCAGACAGTATGGAAGGGGCCGATTATCATCGAAGCCATGGGCTTTCTGATGCAATTATCCGATTTTCGGAACTTTTTTCCCACCTAGTCCGAACCAGTAATTCAGCCGCTAAGCGCGAACTTTTGTCATGGCCTACGGATGATGACACCATATTTGCGCGACTGCGAATATGGGCATCCGGAAAACGAAGCGTCGTCTCGGATGATGATTTCGGAGAAGTCATGGCGTCTTTGAGCGATGCGGCCTTCTGGGATAGCTATCATCAACGAGATCTCTTGTTGGTTGTTGCGGATCGATGGAAGAAACTCAGCGGTACGACGCGGAAAACCATCGAACAAAAGTTGGTGAGAGGCCCGAAGCGATGGCGGCGGGAGAAGGTTGCGGACTTTGAGAAAAGGCGAGCTTGGTCGATTCTGAACCGCGTTGAGTGGCTTCAGAAATCGGGATGCAAGCTTTCTGCCTACACTCGTGGGCAAGCGAAGCTGCTCCGCGCTGGCGTGCCCGACTGGAAGGAAGATTACGGCGCGAGAGCTGCTGAATCGTTGGAGGGTCGGACAGGATGGGTGAGGACCAACACCAGCTATGAGGAACTGGCAGAAACGCCCCTGTTACTAGTGCTGCTGCAAGCCAAGGAGCGTAGCGGTCGATCAAACGATTTTCTCGTCGAGAATGACCCTTTTGCTGGTCTCGCTGGTCAGCGCCCTGTGCGCGCTTTTGCTGCACTGACCTATGCAGCTAAACGAGGTGACTTCCCCGAGTGGGCATGGCGACGGTTCCTCGATTCAGAGGCGCGGAAGAATGATACGGCAAGATTGACCTCGTCCATCGCCGAAAGGATGACTCGTTATTCAAATGAGCAGCTCGCGAAGATTCTCCGCCCTGCGGCCGGTTGGCTTCAGAATGCCACTGCGAAATTGAGCACGGAATGCCTTCCTGTTTTCGACCGCATTTTGAGGAAGCTGGTCAGCGTCCTTCGTGAATCACCGGACGAGGGACGTTCGGGTATCGTGCGCGGTTCCCAGGAACCAGACTGGACAATGGAAGCCATCAACTCCCCTACGGGTAAGATTGCGGAGGCGCTTTTCAACGACCCTCGTAAGGATAACCTGGACCGAAATCGAGGCTTTCCTCCTGCATGGATTGCCCACGCTGAGGCCCTGTTGGCACTTCCAAACGACTTGCGAAGACATGCGATGGTGATCTTGTTTCACAACCTCAACTGGTTTTTCGCTATCGATCCGAAATGGACCGAGCAACACTTGTTGCCAGCGCTTCATGGTAGCGACACGGATGACCGCGATGCAGCATGGTCGGGCTTCTTATGGGGGGCGAGAACTCCAAATCGAGAACTATACATGCGGTTGAAGAATGACATGCTGGAGTTTGCCGCTAATCCTCTCCCATCTCGCCGCTCATATGGTGAAATCATAGCAGGTATGATTTTGGCTGGGTGGGGGACTGTCTACGAAGCCACGGGTGAGCGCTGCATCTCCAATGACGAGATGCGCAGTCTACTCTTGAAGGCGGACGATGAATTCCGTTCACGGGTACTATGGCAAGCTCAAAGATGGTCTAACGAGAAGAACGAAAACTCACATAAGCGGTGGGAAGGACAGCTTTCTGAGCTGCTTCAGATTTGGCCGCGTCAATTGTCAGCCAGATCACCCAACACGTCAGCTCGCCTTTGCGAATTGGCTTTCTCCTCAGGAGATCGCTTTCCTACCATTGCTACGTTAGTTTTGCCGCTGCTCAGCACGATCGAGAGAGACCACTTGATCCTACCAGAACTGCATCGATCTGGCGGCAACCTAGTAGACCGGCATCCGAAAGAGGCGCTAGCACTTCTCTATGCGGTTTTGCCGGATAACGCGCTGGCATGGCCCCATGGGATGGAAGGTGTACTGCAACGGATTGGAGAAGCTGAGGGCACGCTAAATATCGACGATAGACTTATCTCTCTCAAGCGAAGGTGGGATGCAAGATGATAGTGCAACAAACTAGCTCTTCATACTCCAGCTGCGTTTGAGATAGAGGCGTCGCCAAACCCCTTCCCCCGCGCGCGTTTCACCTTTATACGCGGCGCACCATGACAACACCGCTCTCGCATATCCGCAATTTTTCCATTGTCGCCCATATCGACCACGGCAAGTCGACGCTGGCCGACCGGCTTATCCAGCTTTGCGGCGGGCTCGACTCGCGCGAGATGGAGGGCAAGGAGCAGGTTCTCGATAATATGGATATCGAGAAGGAGCGCGGCATCACCATCAAGGCGCAGACCGTGCGCTTGGCTTATACCGCCAAGAACGGCGAAACCTACACGCTGAACCTCATCGACACGCCGGGCCATGTCGACTTCGCCTATGAAGTCTCGCGCTCGCTGTCGGCCTGCGAAGGCTCGCTGCTGGTGGTGGATGCCAGCCAAGGCGTGGAAGCGCAGACGCTCGCCAATGTCTATCAGGCGATCGACAACAATCACGAAATCGTCGTCGTTCTCAACAAGGTCGACCTGCCCGCCGCCGAGCCCGAGCGTATCAAGGAGCAGGTCGAGGAAGTCATCGGCATCGACGCCAGCCAGGCTGTCATGATCTCGGCCAAGACCGGCCTTGGCGTGCCCGATGTGCTGGAAGCCATCGTCAAGCAGCTTCCGCCCCCGCGCGAGGGCGATGCCGCAGCGCCGCTCAAGGCGATGCTGGTCGATAGCTGGTACGACGCCTATCTCGGCGTCATCGTGCTTGTGCGCGTGATTGACGGCGTGCTGAAAAAGGGCCAGACCATCCGCATGATGGGCACCGGCGCGAAATATCCGGTCGAGCGCACCGGTTTCTTCACGCCCAAGATGATTCAGGCCGACCAGATCGGCCCCGGTGAATTCGGCTTCATCACGGCTTCCATCAAGGAAGTGGCCGACACCCGCGTCGGCGATACGATCACCGAGGACAGGCGCCCGACGACGTCCCCGCTGCCGGGCTTCAAGCCGGCGCAGCCGGTGGTTTTCTGCGGGTTGTTCCCCGTCGATGCTGCCGATTTCGAGGATCTGCGCTCTGCCATGGGCAAGCTGCGCCTCAACGATGCCAGCTTCTCCTTCGAGATGGAAACGAGCGCCGCACTCGGCTTCGGCTTCCGCTGCGGCTTCCTCGGCCTTCTGCATCTGGAAATCATCCAGGAGCGGCTGGAGCGCGAGTTCAACCTCGACCTCATCGCCACCGCGCCGTCCGTCGTTTACCGCATGGTGATGAATGACGGCACGACGCAGGAGCTGCACAATCCCGCCGACATGCCCGATGTGGTGAAGATCGCGGCGATCGAGGAGCCGTGGATCCGCGCCACGATCCTCACCCCCGACGATTATCTCGGCGGCATTTTGAAGCTCTGCCAGGACCGCCGCGGCATCCAGTCCGACCTGTCTTATGTCGGCAAGCGCGCCATGCTGGTCTACGACCTGCCGCTCAACGAAGTCGTGTTCGATTTCTATGACCGGCTCAAGTCGATCTCGAAGGGCTATGCGAGCTTCGATTATCACCTGACCGATTATCGCGAAGGCGACCTCGTGAAGATGTCGATCCTCGTCAATGACGAGCCGGTCGACGCGCTGTCGATGCTGGTGCACCGCACGGCCGCCGAAAAGCGCGGCCGCGTCCTGTGCGAAAAGCTGAAGGACCTGATCCCGCAGCACATGTTCAAGATCCCGATCCAGGCGGCCATCGGCGGCCGCATCATCGCCCGCGAGACCATTTCGGCACTGCGCAAGGACGTGACGGCGAAATGCTATGGCGGCGACGTCTCGCGCAAGCGCAAGCTGCTCGAAAAGCAGAAAGAGGGCAAGAAACGCATGCGCCAGTTCGGCCGCGTGGAAATCCCGCAGGAAGCGTTCATCCAGGCGCTGAAGATGGGCGATAGCTGATCAACGCCGAAGGTTAGCCGGAGCGCTTCCGGCTCACCGTCTTAGGTTGACCGCCGACCACCCCTCCGCTTCGTCATCTCACCGGCGAAGGTTATTTGCCACCCCTCCGCTTCGTCATCCTAGGGCTTGACCCTAGGATCCATGCCTGAACGCTCCCACCTCCACTACGGCGCAGGCTAAAACGCCTTTCCTTCTCCACAAGGGGAGAAGAAAGGCGCGCTCTGCCGCATTCGCGCCGCTAACCTCACTACCCACGCCGCCGTTTGCGCGCAAACCCCTCCGCTTCGTGATCCTCGGGCTTGACCCGAGGATCCATGCCTGAGCGCATTAGTCGAGCCGGCTGCGACTAAATGCGTTCAAAATTCTTCGAGATATTCGCCTTGCACTCGGCTGGATTCTTGAAAGCTCTTAATCAAAGAAATTGTGTCAAACCTTCCCATAACCAAATTCTGCCAACTTCGCTTTTCGTAAAAGATGTTGAGCAAACATTATCAACTCAATAGCTGTCTCTGGTTCATCAACCCAACCAAACTCATGGGTTGTTGGGTTCCGAATACCCAGCATGGCACCTGCAAAAAGGCGATGATAGCCTTTTTGCTCATCCATTTCTGAAGTTGTCTTCATTCCTGTCCATTGCAGATAAGGCGCATTAGGGGAAAAAACTTGTTCCATCAATGTTGTGCCTTTTTGCATTAATGTAGGAACTTTGTCTGAGATATATTTTTCGACGGCTTTATAGGATTCAGAAACTGCTATGTTGTAATGCCCTGATGCAAATAAATCGAAGGTAACTTGATGTATTTCTGGCTCAGTAACCATGCGGGCAAATACACTAGCAGGCTCTGAAGCCTCTATAGTCGGAGACGGTAGCGCAAGCATCCGTGGGGCGGGTAGAGCCAGCACAGAACGAGCTAGTCCAACTTCAAGAAGATGTTCCTGAAGTCTGCGAATGCCATCAAGTATTCGTACCGTCATAGAGGTAACGCCTCATCGCTTGGAAGATGGATTCTATCTGTTCGGTGCCCGCGTCGGCGCTGATATGAATTTGAACGTTAACATTCAACGGTAGTACGTCGTGGGTGGGAGGTCTCCTAGTCGAAGTATGGATATCTTCGCTATTCGAAGCTGAAGCGGCGGTGGTGCTTCTTTTTTCTGGTGTTCTAAGTGTTTGGTTTTGACGAGAGGAGTTTCGGTTGCGAGGTTTCGCATCGCCCTGTTTGGATTTTGGCGTTGTGCGTGGTGCTTCGTTTGGCGTGGGGGTAGATAGCAGCATGTATGATGCTGCTTTATTGCCGGCTGCCCCTTGCCCCAGACCTTCACGCATAAACCAAGAGACTACTTTCTGTCGGTCAGCTTCTCCAGGAGGAGCAACGTTTATCAAGCCTTCAGGATAATTGGCGCGAACAATTTCTTCCACCGCGTCAGCGTAGCTTTCATCAAGCCGCCAGCGGTTTGCCAGTGCAGTAGCTTTGTTATCCTCTGTTATCAGGCCAACGGCGCGCAATTCAGCGATGTAAGCACGGGCAGCAGCTTCTTGTACGCTTAGTTGAACCCCCAAATACCTTTCATCGATTGTTGCGGTGGGAGTTTTCTGCAAGATTGAACGAACCCCCCACCATACGGTGCTCGGGATTTGTGGATATCGGTTCTTATCAGCCATATGATTCTCCTTTAAGTGGAGAATCCAACTTGCATAATAAATTGCAAGTCTAAGAATATTTAATAATGTAAAATATATGTAGACAATGCGATATAGTCTTGCGTTGATTTGTTCAATTTTGGTTCATGTTAGGCAGAGCGCGACCCTGGTACGCAATATTTCTCGTCTCCTCTTGTGCATTTGTGAGAGGATAGGGTGCAAGCGAAGGTAAACCCCTTTCGCCCGACCCCTTGCTTTCCTCACGCCCCACAGAATACAGTTCATACCCTTCGACTTCATTCAATCTTCTTGCCCTATCAATACCCGATCGTTACGAAATGCATTCCCTCTCCCCGGCATGGATCCCCGGGTCTGCGCCTCCGCTACCGCTCCGGCTTCGCCCGAGGATGACGAAGCGGGAAGGGCGTCGCTCATCCGCCGAAGCGGCGAGGGCGTGCGCTACTTTTCCAAAGCGAGTCTCGAAAGACGCACGACCTTCGTTCCCGGCATGGATCCCCGGGTCTCCACCTCCGCTGTCGCTCCGGCTTCGCCCTAGGATGACGAAGCGGCGAGGGCGTGCGCAAATTGGCGATGAGGCGGGAGGGCGTGCGCCACTTTTCCAAAGCATGCCTCGAAAGATGCACGACCCTCGTCCTCGGCTTGGATCCTAGGGTCTGCGCCTGCGCTGTCGCTCCGGCTTCGCCCTGGATGACGAAGCGGCGAGGCGTGCGCCCCTATGGTCTTCCGAACCAGTTGCGGAACGCCCCAACCGCAGCCCTACCACCCCGTCCCAACAAACAGCTCGTTCCACTCCGGATTCACCTTCTCGATCAGATCGATCTTCCATTGACGCGGCCAGCGCTTGAGCGATTTTTCCCGCTGGATGGCATCGCGGATGTCGAAAAATTCCTCGTACCAGATCATGCGCACCGCCCCGTAGCGCGCGGTGAAGCCTTTTCCCTCTCGCGCTTTGTGCTCGGGAATACGGCGCGCCAGGTCGCTCGTGACACCGATATAGATCGTGCCGTTTCTTCTGGCTGGCGAGCATATAGGTATATCCGGTCATGCTGATATGCTAACGGGTTTGGGTGCACGAGCAAGGGCGAAGCATCGTCAGACAAGCGCCGAGCCTTTCCATCTTTCGTCATCCTAGGGCGGAGCCGGAGCGAAAGCGCAGGCGCAGACCCTAGGATCCATGCCAGAACGCTTGTTGGGCATGGCGGTGCCGATTGTCATATTTCATGCCGGATCGGCGGTTGCGGCATGGATCCTCGGGTCAAGCCCGAGGATGACGAAGTGGAAAGGGAGTGCGCAAACCTCCTGCGTAGCGTCGAGAGGAGCGCGTTGCCATCCCGCCTTTCGTCATCCGAAGGCGCAGACCCGAGGATGACGAAGTGGCGAGGGAGGCGCGCCTTGTCGCGCGTTGTTTCTTGCTCACCCCCCAAAGAATCCTATCCACGCCCCCTCCCGCCTCGCTTAAAC